>NZ_JBEXWB010000045.1:0-29366 GCF_040629645.1 Streptomyces sp. NPDC005899
AGGCCGCCCTCGCGGACCACCGCCGCGCCGACAGTGCGCGGGCGGACGCGGAACGCGAGGTGGAACTCCTGCGCGAACGGCACGCCACGGCGCGGGCGGAGGCGTCGGGAGCGGGGGAGGGGCCCGGTGAGCCGGGGCCCGCAGGCGGGGGGCAGGCGCCCGGTTCGGGACAGCACGCCCCTGGGGCGGGCGTCCCGCCCCAGGAGGACCCGGCCGGGCGGGTCCCTCACGGCCCGGACACTGCGGTGCCGGCTCTCCAGGAGGCCGTCACCGCGCTGACGAGGGAGCACGCGGACGCGCACCGCCTGGCCGCGGGGATGCACGCGGCCAGGGAGGCCCTCGCCGCAGCCGAGCGCGAGCACCTGAAGCGGCTGGAGGACCGCCGGCAGGCCGAGCGGCGTGCCGCGGCCCGCATCTCGCAGCGGGAGGCGCTGGATCGGGAGCGGTCCGTGCTCGCCGCCGAACTGTTCCAGGCCAGAGGCGCTTTCGTCTCGGTGGCCGCGCACGCGGCGGTCCTGGAGCGACAGGTCACCCTGCTCGCCGAGGCGACGGAGGACCTCCGCACCGAACAGCGAGCCGCCGGGCGGCTCAAGGAGGCGGACGGACGCCTCGCCGACGCGGCCTTCCGGGCCGGGTTCCCCACTCCCCAGGCCGCCGCGGCGAAGCTCCTGAGCGACACCGCCCAGCGGGAACTGCAGCACCGGATCGACGCGTGGCAGGCGGAGGCCGCGGCCGTCGCGGACCGGCTCACCGAGGAGGACGCCCGGTCCGCCGCCGGGCGGCCCCCCGCCGACCCCGGGTCCGCGCAGGCCGCGTACGACCTGTCCGCGCGGTCGCTGCGCGACGGCGCGGCAGCCCTGTCCGCGGCGAAGGAGCGCTGCGAGCAGCTCGACCGGCTCTCGGCGCGGACGGCGGACGAGGTGCGCGCCTTGGGACCGTTGCGTCTGGAATACGGGCGGGTGGCCCGTCTCGCCGGACTCACCGCGGGCACGTCCGCCGACAACGAGCGCAGGATGCGGCTGGAGGCGTACGTACTCGCGGCACGCCTCGAACAGGTCGCGGCCGCGGCGACGGCCCGTCTGCGGCGGATGTCGTCGGGCCGCTACACCCTCGTGCACTCCGACGCGCGCAGTGGCGGCCGCAGGGCCGGGCTCGGCCTGCACGTCGTCGACGCGTGGACGGGCCGGGAGCGCGACACCGCCACCCTGTCCGGCGGCGAGACCTTCTTCGCCTCACTCGCCCTGGCCCTCGGCCTCGCCGACGTCGTGACCGACGAGGCCGGCGGCGTACGGCTGGACACCCTCTTCATCGACGAGGGCTTCGGCAGCCTGGACGACCAGACCCTGGACGAGGTGCTCGACGTCCTTGACACGCTGCGAGAACGGGACCGCAGCGTCGGCATCGTCAGCCACGTGGCCGACCTGCGCCGCCGGATCCCCGCCCAGCTCGAAGTGGTGAAGGAGCGCCACGGATCGGCGGTCCGCCACCGTGCTCCGGGCGCGCTCAGCGGCTGATCGGCCGCCGGGGGAGAGGCGAGGAGTACACGATGCTGGTCGTCACCGCGCCCAGCGCGCCGATCCGCCCCGTCACCTCCTCCAGATGACGCATCGACCGGGCGGTCACCTTCAGCACGAAGCAGTCGTCCCCGGTCACGTGGTGGGCCTCCACGATCTCGGGTGTCGTCTCCGTGAGGTCGTGGAACGGCTTGTAGTTGCCGTTCGGGTAGCGCAGCCGCACCAGGGCCAGGATCGGCAGCCCGAGCCGCTCCGGGTCGACCACCGCCGAGTACCCGCTGATCACCCCCGCCTCTTCGAGACGGCGCACGCGCTCCGTGACGGCGCTCGGTGACATCGCCACAGCACGGGCCAGCTCCGCGAACGTCGCCCGGCCGTCGCGTTGCAGGACATCGAGAATGCGCCAGTCCGTGGCGTCCGGGGAATAGTCGGTCACGGTCACAGACAACCGGGTTTTCCGCTGCCGATCAAGCGAAGTGCCGGGGATCATCGGTTCCGGTGCTGGACGGCTGACCGTAGATTTCCCGTCATGACATCCCAGCGCAGCACTGCCGGTCACCCCGTCCTGGCCGTCCCGCCCGCCTCACCGGCGGCCGCCGTCGCGTACTTCGGCGCCTCACTCGCCTTCCACGCGGACGTCTCGGACGTCGCCGCCGCACTCCTGGCCGGCGGTGACCCCGGTTTCGTCGTCCTGGACTCGCGGTCGGCCGCCGCCTGGGACCAGGGCCGCATACCGGGCGCCGTGCACCTGCCGACCGCTCTCGTCGCAGAGCGGGCGGCCGCTCTCCTCGACCCGGCCACCCCCGTGGTCGTCTACTGCTGGGGGCCGGGCTGCAACGGCGCGACCCGTGCCGCGCTCGCCCTCGCCGAACTCGGCCACCAGGTCAAGGAGATGCTCGGCGGTTTCGAGTACTGGGTGCGAGAGGGCTTCCCCTTCGAGACCCGGGAGGGAGAGCGGCGGCGCACCGCCGACCCGCTGACGGCGCCGGCCGAGGGGGAGGACTGCGGCTGCTGAGCCGGCGGCCCGGCCACGGACCGGCTCAGCGCCCCACGAGGGCGGCGAACAGGCTTTCGCCGTCCTCACCGGCCGGCAGCCCGCTCACCTGGCCGTCCCCCACCTCGACCACCCGCCACACCTCGTCCTCCCGCAACGCCAGGTCGGTCGTCACCCAGCGGCAGCCGAGACGGCGCACGGCCTCGCCGACGGCAGCGAGCGCCGGTGTCCCGATCCGGCCGGGCGTGTCCGGGTGGGCGGTCACGAGGACCGGCGACCCGTCCACCCACCACACGCGTGCCTCACCGCCGGGCAGGAACGGTTCGTAGGCGCGCAGGACCACGCCCCCGGTCAGGTGCTCACCCTGGAGCTCGGCGAACCGTTCGACGACGGAGACGAGCCGGGCCGTGTCGGACAACTCCGGGACGAAGCACGCCTCCAGCCACTCGTGCTTGCGGGACTTCACGAAATCCTTCACGATGCCGGGTCCGGAACCCAGCCGGCCGGCCAGCCCGGACCAGAAGGCGGGCCCGGGCGGATCGGATCCGGCGGGCAGGTCGCACCACACGCTGCGCGGCGTCAGCGACGCGAACGTGTCGTACCAGCCCGGGAGTTCGTGCGCCCTGCGGTAGTCGGCGGCGCTCGTCAGGAGGGAGCAGCCACGGGCGGCGAGTGCCCGCTCCAGCTCCTCGTACCGGTCCGCCGGAATCATCCAGCCCCGGTACCGGTACGCACCTGGTGCTCGCCCCGCCCGGCCCAGGGCTGCCGTCACGTCCCCGGCCAGCAGTGCGTCGTGGTCGAGCAGGACGACCTGGGCACCGGCCTCCCGCGCCGCGGCAGCCTCCCGGGCGAACACGGGATCCGGACGGCCCGGGCGCAGCGGGTCGCGGCAGAAGAGGAAGGTGGACGGCGGCAAGGGACTCGTGTCTCGATCCGTGTGGGTGCGGCGGGAGGAAGCGGGCGGGCGGAGGGGTGCTGGCGGCGGGCGGGCGCCCGGGCGGACGGCCCGGCCCGGTGACACGGATCGGGACGGGCCGCCACCACCGCGGTCAGAGCCTCGACAGCTCGTCCACCAGATCGTCCAGTCCCAGTGACCCCTGCGAGAGGGCGGCCATGTGCCAGGCCTTGAGATCGAACGCCTCGCCGTGCGCCTTGCGGGCGTTCTCGCGGCCCAGCAGCCAGGCGCGCTCACCCAGCTTGTATCCGATGGCCTGACCCGGCATCGACAGATAGCGCGTCAGCTCGCTCTCCACGAAGTCGGCCGGCCGGCCGCTGTGGCTGGCGAAGAACTCCTGTGCCAGATCCGGCGTCCACCGCTCACCCGGGTGGAACGGCGAATCGGCCGGGATCTCGAGCTCCAGGTGCATGCCGATGTCCACGATCACCCGGCAGGCCCGCATCATCTGCGCGTCCAGGTAGCCGAGCCTGCGTTCGGCGTCGGGCAGGAAGCCCAGCTCGTCCATCAGCCGCTCCGCGTACAGAGCCCAGCCCTCGGCGTTCGCGCTGACCTGGCCGATGGACGCCTGGTACCGCGAAAGGCTCTCGGCGACGTGCGTCCACTGCGCGATCTGCAGGTGATGCCCCGGGACACCCTCGTGGTACCAGGTGGACACGAGGTCGTACACCGGGAAACGGGTCTGCCCCATGGTGGGCAGCCAGGTGCGGCCGGGGCGCGAGAAGTCCTCGGACGGACCGGTGTAGTAGGGGGCGGCGGCCCCGCCCGCGGGAGCGATCCTGGACTCCACCCTGCGTACCCGCTCGGCGAGTTCGAAGTGGGTGCCGTCCAGGGCCTCGATCGCCTCGTCCATGATGCCCTGCAGCCAGACCCGGACCTCCTCCACACCCTCGATGTGCTTGCCGTGCACGTCGAGATGGGCGAGCGCCTCCCAGGGCCCCGCACCGGGAAGGATCTTGGCGGCCTCCGCCCGCATCTCGGCCAGGAGGCGGTGGTACTCGGACCAACCGTACGCGTACGCCTCGTCCAGATCGAGGTCCGTGCCGTTGAACTGACGCGCCCAGCGGGCGTAGCGCTCGCGGCCCACGGTGTCGGGAGCGCCCTCGATCGCGGGTGCGTACACCTCGCGCAACCAGTCACGCAGAGCGACGAGCCCCGCGGCGGCCTGCCCGGCGGCCTCGTCCAGATCCTTCCGCAGCGCGTCCGGTCCCTGAGCGACGAAGTCCTGGAAGAAGCCGGCACCGTCGTCCCCGGCCCACGCGCCCAGTTGCCCGATGAAGGTGGCGGTGGGACGCGGGCCCGCGTACAGCTTGCGCTCCAGACCGAGCGCCAGTGAGGCGCGGTACCCCTCCAGCGCGCCGGGGACCGCCCGCAGCCGCGTCACGACGTCCGCCCAGTCCTCTTCGGTGGCGGTGGGGGTGGCGGTGAACACCTCACGGAGGCTGTGCACCGGGGAATGGATGTTGGAGACGGCCCTCAGACCCTCGTCGGCCTCGTGGACGGCGAGTTCGGCCGTCAGCCGTTCCCGCAGAAGGCGCGCGCAGCGCCGCTCCTCCTCGGACTCGGCGCCGGGAACCTGCTCGGCCGCGTCGAGGTCCAGCAGGGTGCTGCGGATGAGCTCCGCCAGGGCGTCCTGACCGGCGGGCGAGAAGTCGGGCAGCCGGCGAGAGCTTTCCGCGACACCGAGGTACGTACCGGTGATCGGGTCGAGTTCGATGAATGCGTCGACGTAGGCGTCGGCGACCTGGCGCGGCAGCGCGCTGCTCGGTGTATCTGACATGGAGACATCCTCGTACGGCGGAGGGGCCCGCGTCACGGGTATGGAAAGTCGACCTGGCGTGAACGCACGGCATGGAGACCGCCGCGGGCGGCAGTGCGGGCGCTGTCCGGTGTCCCGGGTCGCCGTGGCCGGCGGTCACCGCCGCGAGGTGTCCGGTGGCGGTGGCGCAGCCCCACGACCGCGTGCGTCGCCCGCCGGAATCCGCGCGTCCTCCACCGGCGGCAGCAGGGGACCGCACTCCCACTGCTGGAAGATGAGCCTGGTCTCCACCCGTGCCACCTCGCGGCGGGAGGTGAACTCGTCCAGCACCAGCCGCTGCAGGTCCGCGGTGCCGGCGACGGCCACATGGACCAGGTAGTCGTCCGGACCGGTGAGATGGAAGAGCGCGCGGGACTCCGGGATTGCCCGGATCCGTTCGACGAACGGCCCGATGAGCTCCCGGCGGTGCGGGCGCACCTGGACCAGGAGCAGCGCCTCCAGACCGCGGCCCAGCCGCGCCGGGTCGAGCCGCAGCTGATGCCCCAGAATCACCCCGGCGCGGCGCAGCCGGGCCACCCGGTCCAGACACGTCGACGGGGCCACGCCGACCTCGGCGGCGAGGTCCCGATACGTCATCCGAGCATCGTTCTGAAGGAGTCGCAGAATGTGGAGATCCACCGGGTCCAGAGCGACGGATTCAGGCATGGGCCGAACGTAACACGGTCATCCCGCGAGTCCGGCCGTTCCCTGTTCAGAGTGGTGACATGGACACAGAAGCCTCACCGCTGACACCCCCGGCCCCCTTCCGGTCCAGGGCGCTCGCCACCGAAGCCGTGCACGCCGGACGCGACGATCTCGCCTCTCTCGGCCTGCACGCCGCGCCGATCGACCTGTCCACCACCTACCCGTCCTACGACTCCCGGGGCGAGGCCGAGCGCATCGACGCCTTCGCCGCCACCGGAGCCGCACCGGACGGGCCGCCCGTCTACGCCCGTCTGGACAACCCGACGACGGCCCGGTTCGAGACGGCACTGGCCCGGCTGGAAGGTGCGGCGAGCGCCGTCGCGTTCGCCAGCGGAATGGCCGCACTGACCGCTGTCCTGCTGGCCCGCGCCGGTGTGGGCCTGCGGCACGTCGTCGCGGTGCGCCCGCTCTACGGTTGCAGCGACCACCTGCTCGGCGCGGGTCTGCTCGGCACCGAGGTCACCTGGACCGACCCGGCGGGGATCGCCGAGGCCATCCGCCCGGACACGGGCCTGGTGATGGTGGAGACGCCCGCCAACCCCACGCTCGCCGAGATCGACATCCGGGCCGTGGCCCACTCCTGCGGCTCCGTCCCCCTGCTCGTCGACAACACCTTCGCCACGCCCGTACTGCAGCGGCCGGTCGAACACGGTGCCCGGATCGTGCTGCACAGCGCCACCAAGTACCTCGGTGGACACGGCGACGTGATGGGCGGCGTCGTCGCCTGCGACGAGGAGTTCGCGGCGACGCTGCGGCAGGTGCGGTTCGCCACCGGCGGTGTACTGCACCCGCTGGCCGGCTACCTGCTGCTGCGCGGGCTGTCCACGCTGCCCGTGCGCGTCCGTGCCGCGTCGGCGAGCGCGGCCGAACTGGCGCGCCGGCTGTCGGCCGACCCCCGTATCGCCCGGGTGCACTACCCGGAACTGGGCGGGGCCATGGTGTCCTTCGAGGTGTACGGCGATCCGCACAGGGTGATCGCCGGAGTCCGGCTCGTCACCCCGGCCGTCAGCCTCGGAAGCGTGGACACACTGATCCAGCACCCGGCCTCCATCAGCCACCGCATCGTGGACGAGGAAGACCGGCAGGCCGCCGGCGTCGGTGACCGCCTGCTGCGGATGTCGGTCGGGCTGGAGGACGTGGAGGACCTCTGGGCCGATCTCTGCCAGGCGCTCAGCGAGGGAGCCGAGGGTGCTGTCCCGTCTGCTCGTGCGGAGGTCGCGGCAGCGCGGGGGAGGACTCCGGGACGGGCGACGCGGTCAGCCTGGCGGTGATGACCAGGGTGCCCTCCTCGATCTGGTAGTCGAGCGGGAGTGCGAGGGCGCGCATGGCCGCGACCATCCCCGTGTTGCGGGCCTGGGTGACGGCGTACACGCTCTCGCAACCGGCCTCGACCGCCAGCGCCACCAGCCGGCCGAGGAGTTCGGAACCGATGCCCCGGCGCTGCCAGTCGTCCTCGACGAGAAGGGCCACCTCGGTCTCGTCACCGTCCCACAGGAGGTGGCCGAGCCCCACGAGGCGGCCGGACGCCGTCTGCACGGCCAGTGTCCGGCCGAACCGCGGGCTCAGCAGGTGGTCCAGGTAGCGGTCGGCGTCACGGACCGGGCCGTGGTAGCGCAGGTCCAGGGTGCGCTCCGAGCAGCGGTCGTGCATGGCGCGGGCTGCGGCGAGGTCGCCGCGGTCCGCGCGGCGCACGGTGATCTCGTTCCCCTCGGGAAGCGTGAGGACGTCCTCGCTGCGGGGGACGCGCGGGCCCAGCCTCGCGTCCAGCTCGACCAGCGCACGCGCGCGGGCGAACTCGGTCGGGGTGAACGGGAGGTACGGCCGCTCGACCGTGATGACCCCGCCCGAGGGGTCGCGCAGCCGCATCACCGTCTCCTCCAGGACGCCTTCCACGGGGGCGCTCTGCCCTGTGGGGCGCCCGGTGACCGACAGGGCCGGCAGCGAGTGGATGGTGCACCGGCCGAGGAGCTGCCGCAGTGCGAGCGGCAGTTCGGCGGCGTCCAGCGCCGTGCGGGTGGCGAGGCCCAGTACCCGGGTGGGCGTGTCCACCAGGTCGTGGGCGTCCGCCCGCTCGATCCAGGTGGACGAGCCACCGGCGGCGGAGATCTCCCGGCTGAGCTGCTGGGCCGGAAGTCCCGCGGGAGCCCGCAGCAGGAACTCGTCAACCGTGCCCTCGGCGAGCGGGTGGGTCTGCAGAGTGAGGATGTCGATCCGGTACCTGGCGAGAGCGATGCAGAGCGCGGCCAGTGCCCCCGGGGTGTCGCGCACCGTGGTCCGCATCCGCCACAGGACCGTGCCGGCCGCCTCGTCCCGGCCGGTCTCCGGGTCGGCGGGCACGGATTCCCATCCGGTGCCCGTACCGGGTGCCGGGGGCGGGGCGTGACTGTGCCGCCGCGCCCACCACGTGTGGAACGCCGCCGTGGCGGTCAGCGCCACGGCCGAGGCCACGAGCAGGTAGGGGCCGTCCGGCTGGTGCCCGATCAGGTTGGCGATCGCGTCGGCCACGGCTACCGCCGTGAAGAGGGCGGCGAGTTCGATCAGATCCCGCCGCCAGTGGTGCGGGCGGCGGACGCTCTTCGCAGATGTCACATCAGTCATGACTTCACTGTGACCGAACGGTGTTGCCTGATCACGAACACATTGTGACTGATGGGTTACGTATGGGTCTGGTCGCCTATCGGTGTCTTTCGCGCACCCCTGTCGGATGCCGGCCGGCTGCGGCCGGACCTCCCGACCGCAGCGTTCCTGCCGGCCAGGACGGGGGTGGCCGCAGCGGCAGCCGCTCGAGGCTCCCCACCCGGCTCGGGTCAGACCGGCAGGCGGACTCGGGTGGCATGCGGACGCCACTTTCCGCCCCCGCGACCGGGGTGACCTGTCGGGGGCAACGTGCGGGGTGCGTGCCGGGCGGGGGCGCCGTCGGCCGCAGCTGCCTCACGAGCCTCACGTCCCAGGCGCCAGGTACCGGGCGCCGAGCATCAAGCACCAAGGCACCAGGCGCTATGCCCGAACGGCCCACGTCCCACGCCCACGCCCCGCACGCCGCGCCCCACGACACCACGCACGCCCCATGAGGCCCGGGCCTTCCGGAGTTCAGGCACGCCAGTACACGAACGTCGCGTGAACGCTCTGCGCCAGTGGGTCGTTTCACTCTGTTACCGGGTGACGATTGGTCTTGACCAAGGTGGTTCGCCGCCCTAAGGTCTGAGCGTTAAGACAAGAACCTTTAATAAATAACGTCGCGGAATGGCCGCCGGGTGATTGCGGCTGGGTGATTGCGGAGGACAGGGTGGGGACCACACAGCTGGAATCGGTGCAGGAGCCGAAGTACTGGCACCTCAAGACCGTGCTCAGTGAGGCGCTCGACTCGGACTTCGCAGTGGGAGAGGTCCTGCCCAACGAGCGGGATCTGGCCGCGCGCTTCGGTGTTGCCAGGGCGACGCTCCGTCAGGCGCTGGAGCAGTTGGAGCTCGAAGGCAGGTTGCAGCGCCGCCGCGGCGTCGGTACGACCGTCGCTCCGCCGCGCGTCGGTGTGGCCGTAGCCTCGGCGCAGCGTGAGTGGGCCGGCGGCGAGGCGGACCAGGCATGGCAGCCCGTCGCATGCACCACTGCACCCGCTCCTGCCGCTGTTGCCGCCGTACTGGACATCGATGCGGACGAGCCGGTGCACGTGGTGCGGCGCATCCGGGCAGGTCACGGCCAGGCGGTGGCAGCCGAACTGCTGTACGTCCCGCAGTCCTCCGTGCCGGAGCTCTCGGCCATCGATGCTCCGTCCGGCCCGGCGCGGGCCAGAGGCGTCCTGCGGGAACTGCACCGCCTCGGCCTTGATGGCCAGGACCGGTCGGTCGAACTCGGCTCGGCCCGCGCGGACGACGCGAAGGAGCTGGACCGCCTACCGGGAGCCCCGGTGCTCGTGGTCACGACACGCTACTTCGCCGCTTCGGGTACAGCTGCGGTCTCCGTGGCCACGTATCGTGCCGACACCTGCCGACTGACTTTCGGAGACTCAGGCGCTCTGGAAATCAGCCACGAGGATCAGGACCGAGCCCAAGGCCAGGAACAGGCACAGGGCGAGCGACGGGCCTCCTGAGCCCCCTGGCCCCTTGCGGAGCGCGGGGGCGGCGGTCCCGTCCTGTACGTTCAGTCGCCCGGTGGCGGACCGGGGCGCGCGGCCAGGGGATGCCCGCAATCGTAGAAGCTCCCGGCCGTCGCGGTGGGCCGCCCGTCGTCCGGCTCCGGAGGATGCCCGAGCCCACTGGACTGCCGCCCTTGACATGCGTGCGGGCCCGGCTCCGGTGCCCGTGCGTGCACGCACGCGTTTCCTGGCCTTCTTCCGGCCGCTGCCGGGCCGTCCCACGAAGTGGAAGCCAGCCGCCCCATGAAGTGGAAGCCAGCTGAGCGCGACCCGGCACTGACCGTCGCGGGCCGGTGAGGCTCGGCACTGACCGTCGGGGGGGTGGGACCCGGCACCCACCGTCGTGGCCGGTGGAACCCGGCTCGGACGGTCGCAGGCCGGTGGGACTGGTCGCGGGGCGGTGGACCCCGGCATTGACCGGAACCGACCGGTGTGACCCGGCATCAAACGGAACGACCGGTGTGGCCAGGGCCCGGCACCACCGGCGCGGACCGAGGAATCACCGACGGGCCGTCACCGTCCCGTCCACGGCGAAGAGCTGTTCCTCGACGTGGTCCAGGGCGAGACGCAGGGCCCCCGTGGCGACGGCTGCCTCGCCCAGCAGCGAGAGGGTCACCCGAGGCGGCCGCAGACAGTATCGGGCCAGTTCGTCGCGGAGCGGATCCAGTACGCCGTCCAAGCCCGCCGCCCAGCCACCGATCACCACGAGTTCCGGGTCGAGGGCCAGAACCAGCGCCGCGACGTCGTGGACGAGCCGCTGGATGAACCGCTCGACGGCGGCCTGCGCGCCTGGCTCGCCGTCCCGGGCCTTGGCGAACACGGCGGCGACGGCGCGTTCGTCCAACGGGTCCAGTGGCGTGTCCGTCGTGGAGAGGAGGTGCTCCGGAGTGACATCCCGGCCCAGCAGGTGCAAGGCGCCGATCTCGCCGGCCGCACCGCCGAACCCCCGGTGCAGTCGCCCGCCGATCAGCGAACCCGCCCCCGGACTCAGGCCTGCCAGTACGAAGACGATGTCGTCGGACTCGGTCGCCGCCCCCTTCCAGTGCTCGGCCACCGCGGCGGCATTCGCGTCGTTCTCCACGAGCACGGGGCAGCGGAAGGAGCGCCGCAGCCTCTCTCCGAGCGCGAGGCCCGTCCAGTCGGGCAGTGCCGTTCCGAGCCTCACCGTTCCGTCGGCCTCGACGATGCCGGGGCTGCCCACGCCCACCGCGCGCAGGCTGCTGCGGGCGACCCCGGTGCGGCGCAGCACCTCGGCTATGACCGTGCGGACCTGGTCGAGTCTGTCGTCGGCGCCGGCGCTTTCGGAGACCTCGCGCGAGCCCGCGCCGACGACGCGCCCGTCGAGGCCCGACAGCAGCGCGGACACCCGGTGCGAACCGATCTCGATTCCCAGCAGGTAGCCCGCCTCGGCACGGAACCTGAACCGCCTGGCGGGGCGTCCCTGCCGGCGCGCCGCGCTCTCGTCGGGCAGCGCCTCGACGACCAGGCCCGCCTCGAAGAGACCTTCCACGACACCTTCGACCGTGGGGCGGGACAGCCCTGTGATGCGGGTCAGATCAGTGAGTGTCGGTGACTGGGCCCCTCGTAGGGCGCGCAGGACCACCGCGGAATTGATCCGCCGCAGGAGAGACGGGTCTCCACCAGTCAGCCGGCCCACGGTGTGTCCTCCCAGGTCGTGCGTGTCTGCCGGATCGTACTCGCTGATCAAGGCTGCGACGACCGGCTCCCTCAGTCGGTATGGAGAGGTGACCTGCGTCAGCTCGGGGCAACGAATCCGGACTCGTACGCGGCGATCACGGCCTGGGTCCGATCCCGGGCGCCGATTTTCGCCAGGACAGCGCTGACATGCGTCTTCACTGTCTCCACGCCGACGACGAGCTCGGCCGCGATCTCGGCGTTGGACAGACCTCGTGCCATCAGCCGGAGCACCGCGGCCTCGCGCTCGGTGAGCGCCGCCCTCTCCATCGCGGCACGGGCCTTGCTGGTCCCGTACGCGGCGGCGAGCCGCCGGACCGCAGCCGGGAACAGCAGGGACTCGCCCTCCGCCACCAACCGGACCGCGTGCACGATCTCTGCCGGCCGGGCGCGCTTGAGCAGAAACCCGTCTGCCCCGGCGCGCAGTGCCTCGTACACGTACTCGTCGTTCTCGAACGTGGTCACCACCAGGATCTTCGGCGGGTCGGGAACGGTGCGCAGCAGCACCCGGGTCGCCTCGATCCCGTCCATCAAGGGCATCCGCACGTCCATCGCCACGACGTCGGGTCGCTTCTGGCGGACGAGAGGGATGACCGCCGCGCCGTCGGAGGCCTCACCAACCACCTCTATATCGGGCTGTGCCTCAAGGACGGCCCGCAACCCCATGCGAACCAGGGGCTCGTCATCGACCAGAAGAACGCTAACCGGCATCGCGTCAGCGTATGCGGTCCAGGGGGAGGCGCGCGTGCACGAGCCATTCCCCTTCGTGCGGCCCGGTCCTGGCCTTCCCGCCCAGCAACGCGGCCCGCTCCCGTATGCCGCGCAGGCCGCTGCCGCCACCGGTGCCCCGGGGTGGCCCGACGAGCGGATTGGCGACCTCCAACTCCAACTGATCGTCCACGACCGTGATCCTCACCCGTACGGGAACGCTGCCGGCGTGACGCAGTACGTTTGTGAGCGACTCCTGGAGGATGCGGAAGCCCTCGCGGGAGACCGGGTCGGGGACCCTGCCAAGTGGACCTGACACCTCCGCGTCGATCTCGGCACCGGCTCCGCGCGCTGATTCCAGCAGGCGATCGGCTTCGACGAGGGTCGGGCGCCCGCTGACGGGGATGCCCTCTTCGCGGAGCACGCCCAGCACCCGTTCGAGATCGTCCAGAGCGTTACGGCCCGTCTCCTCGATGACGGCCAGTGCCCTGTCCGTGAAGCCTGGATCGCCCGCAGCCCGGGCCGCCCCGGCCTGCACCACCGCGATCGTCAAGGCGTGCCCGATCGAGTCGTGCAACTCGCGTGCCATCCTGTTGCGCTCCAGCAGTTGCTCGGCGCGCTCCTCGAGAGCGGTCATCCGCTCCGTCGACGATGGCCCGAGCAGCTGACGCGCGGCAGCCGTCGCCAACTCGCCCGCACCGACGACGAGAAAAAGCATCAGAACGATCGGCAGCGGAGTGAGCAGGGCACAGAACCAGCGCGCTCCGGTACCGCCGATCAACCAGCCACCGCTCAGGCGTGCACCGAACGAGGCGCTCGCGAGATCCACCGTGGTCGCGGGCAGCCAGATCGTCGCAAAGCCGACCGCAATGGCCAGGAGAAGCCGCACTTCCAGCCAGGCGACGGTGCGCCACCGGTCAGCCCATGTCCTTGCCGGCGCGGCGGCTATAGCGGCGTTCGGGCTACCCCGCTCGTCAGGTGTGAGGAGAAGCTGAGCCTGGACACCCTCGGCGAGGCGCATCGTGGGGATCAGTCCCACCGGCACGGCGAAGAGGAGGGGCATCCAGGGAGTGTCCATGGAGATGAACAGCCACACGCTGACGACAGCGGTCGGAATGAGCAGGTGAAGCCAGCGACTGTACGTGGCGGGCGTGGTCAACGGTCTGACTAAGCGGCGCATGGTGCCATCGTGGCAGCGGCGAGCCCCGGACGGCTCCCCCGAGCGAGGGAGGCGGAGCACCCGGCCGGGGGAGGCGCAGACCGGAGGCCGGCAGCCAGTCTGAGGTCATGACCAGCATCGAGCTTCACGAACTCACGAAGGACTTCGGATCGACCCGCGCCGTCGACCACCTCACATTCACTGTGCGCCCTGGCCGGGTGACCGGGTTTCTCGGCCCCAACGGGGCGGGGAAGTCCACCACCATGCGGCTCATCCTCGGCCTCGACCGTCCTTCCGGCGGCCGGAGCACGATCGATGGACACGCCTATGCCTCATTCGACAAGCCGCTCTGCCGGGTCGGTGTCCTGCTCGACGCCGGGGCGGCGCACGGCTCGCGGACCCCGCGCAGCCACCTTCTGACTCTGGCTACGAGTAACGGCATAGCGTGCAGCAGGGTCGACGAGGTGATCGAGGAGGCGGGCCTCACATCGGTCCGTGGTCGGAGGATAAGGACGTTCTCGCTCGGTATGCGGCAGAGGCTCGGTATCGCGGCGGTGCTTCTCGGGGACCCGGACGTGGTCATGCTCGACGAGCCGACCAACGGACTCGACCCGGAAGGGATCGTCTGGATCCGCGAGCTGGTGCACAGGCTGGCAAGGGAGGGCCGGACGGTCCTGGTATCAAGCCACTTGATGCACGAGACCTCGTCGTTCGCGGACCACCTGGTGGTGATGGGAAGAGGCAGGCTGCTCGCCGACCTGCCAATGCAGGAGTTCCTGACATCGTGGACCAGCCCCGCCGTCCGGTTGCGCTCGACCGAAGTGGGTCGCATGAACGACATGTTGGCCCGCCTGGGGTACACGCCGACGCCGAGGGAGGACGGGTCGTGCAGTGTCGTAGGGGCCACGGCCGAGGAAATAGGTGCTGCGGCCGCCACCGCGGGCATCGCCCTTCTCGAACTTGCCGATGAAAGAGCCACCTTGGAACAAGCTTATTTCGACCTCACCTCCCACGAGGGGGAGTTCAAGGCGGCCGCGCGTACCTCCGCCGGCTCTGAGGGGGCCTGATCACATGGCCATGCCGATCACTGCGGTCCTGCGCTCCGAATGGGTCAAAATCACGTCCCTGAGATCTGTCACCGGAACGCTGACGGCGATTTTCGCCGTTTCACTCGGTGTCACCGTGCTCACGTCCTCGACCGTCGGTCAAGCGGAGGCCGCGCAGACACACGCCGACCCGGTTTTCTCCGCGTTCTATGCGCTGAACTTCGGGCAGATCGCTGCCATCAGCTTCGGAGCGACGGCAGTCTCGTCAGAGTTCCTGAACGGCGCTCTGCGGATCTCACTCGCGGCCGTCCCTCGCCGGGGCCTCCTCTACGCCGCGAAGATATCGGTGATCGGTGGGCTTGCTCTCGTCGTGGGGCTGGTTACCAGCTTCGTCATATTCGTGATCGGGCAGATGTTCACGGGCGAGTACGCGATCGGGCTGCGGGAGCCAGGGGTCGCCCGAGCGGCTTTCGGGGGAGGCGTCTATCTCGCCCTCATGGCCCTGTTGGCCGCAGGGCTGACGGCGACGTTGCGCAGTGCGGTGGCCGTACTGAGCGTCCTCATCCCCTTCGTCCTCATCGCGTCCTTCGTGATGGGTGACGCCCTGGGAGCGGTCGCCCAGTACCTGCCGGACCGAGCGGGACAGTTGCTGCTGCACCAAGATCCCCCTGGGAACCTCGGTCCCTGGGAGGGGCTGGCCATCACCGCCGGATGGACCACCCTGGCGCTGGTCCTCGGTTGGTGGACCATGCGGAACAGGGACGCCTGACGGTGGCGGCCAGGGGCCATCTCCCCGGGCGGGACGCCGCAGAGGTCTTCCCCATGGGCGGACGCGGGTGGTTCGGAGACGTGAGGTGGACGCTCATGTGTCAGTGGCAGCAGGTTTACTGACGGTATGACCACCGCAAACCACCTCCGCCTCATCGACGGTCTGTGCACCAGGGAGTTCCCCTCGGAGCGTGTCGTACAGGGCTCGGGAGTCAGCGGACCGGGGTTCCACACGGTGTACCTGCACGGCGAGGAGGTGCAGCGGGGGCAAGAAGACGGCGACGCGGAACAACAACCGGACGCTGACGAAGCGGAGTGGGTCGAGCGAAGGGCGTCCTGCCTGGCGGCATATGACGCCCTGAGCACGTTGCTCACTCTGCGCTGGGGCGCACCCGATGTCGTCAGCCTGTGGAGCGCGCGGGAGCGGATGACCGCGGGAGAGGAGATAGCGGAGCCGTGGGCCGACCCCGTAGCGAGTTGCGAGTATCTCCTGTTGTGGCGGGTCGGCGAGCGTTGGATAGCTCTGGTTCTCCATGGACAGGAGCAGGGACTCGGCTGCGAGTTGAGTGCGCTGGTGACTCAGGTCGACCCGCCCTGAGCGCGGCGACGGCCGAAAGTCCGTCCTCGCCGAGACGGCAGCTGCCCGACCCGGGCCGCAGACCTGAGAGTCGGCACAGCGGTGCGGGCCCGCCGGGGACGTGACGCCGTGACGCCGGCACGGTCGCCGCGTCCTCGAAACCGGCCGCATTGTGGCAAGCCGCCTTGTCACGCGGGAAGTCCTATGGGAGTCCCCGGAGAGCTCACAGAGCTCACAGAGCTCACAGAGCCGGGAGAGCACACAGAGCCCGGAGACAGCGAAAAGCCCCGGGACCTTGAGATGGGGTGGCGGGCCGGCGAAGGAGGGGAGCAGGTGCCTGGACGGCACGAGACAAGCCTGGGCAGGGCGGGCCTGAGACTCCCTGGCTGCATCCGGGTATGCCGCAACCGGGCAGCCCGAGCTTGTGGGCAGCCTGCGCCTGTGAGGTGGCAGCGCGTGCGGGGAGGCAGGGCTTGGCCGCCGGACGCCTGAGCTGTGCGCACAGCGCCTCGGTGACGCGCGGCCGGACTGCAGTGGGGCACGGCAGCCCGCGAGGCAGGCGCCGCGTGGGCGAGCGTGACCGGGGCGCGGAAGATACCTGTGCCAGAGGTGGTCACGACGGCGGGTGGGGGCCGGCGGCCGCCCGCAGGCGGGCGTACTCGTCCGCCATCGTCGATACGGTCCAGTGGGCATTGAGACCACTGGGGTTGGGCAATACCCAGACCCTGGCCCCGCCGATGCGCCGCTCCTGCGGACCGATGCGCGCGTGACGTTCGCCGAAGGCCGCGCGGTAGGCGGTGACACCGACCACGGCCAGCCACTCCGGACCCAGCTTCTCCACCTTGGCCGCGAGCGACTTCCCGCCCTTCCGGAACTCGTCCGCGCTGATCTCGTCGGCTCGGGCGCTGGCTCTCGCGACCACGTTCGTGATGCCCAGTCCGTACTGCGGCAGCTCGGCCTGTTCCGCCGGCCGGAGCCGCCGAGGGGTGAAGCCGGACTGATGGAGCACAGGCCAGAAACGGTTGCCGGGGTGAGCGAAGTGGTGGCCCGTGGCAGCA
Organism: Streptomyces sp. NPDC005899; assembly: GCF_040629645.1. NCBI lineage: Bacteria > Bacillati > Actinomycetota > Actinomycetes > Kitasatosporales > Streptomycetaceae > Streptomyces > Streptomyces sp. NPDC005899. Next base: position 17,110 of record NZ_JBEXWB010000045.1, read on the forward strand.
GACGTGAGGCTGGGGTTGATACCGCAGAAAAGCACGATCAGGCCGCCCGCGACCACGTCGGGAACGACGCGGTCGCGGGCGGCGAGAAGCTCCTCAGGAGTCATCCGACAGGAAGGCCGACGATGTCAGAGGATGGAGCCGGGAGCGTAGCCGGCAGCTTCCGGGTGCTGCTTGGTGATCTCCTCGATCCTGGAGACCAGCGCGGTGACCTGGTCCCCGGCCGCACCGGTGAACGAGAGCTTGTCGGCCATCAGAGCGTCGAGCTGCTCACGGTCCAGCGGAATACGCTCGTCGGCGGCCAGCTTGTCCAGCAGTTCGTTGCGTTCGGCGCCCTGCTCCCGCATGGCGAGAGCCGAGGCCACCGCGTTCTCCTTGATGGCCTCGTGGGCGACCTCGCGTCCGACGCCGGCGCGCACGGCACCCATGAGGACCTTGGTCGTGGCGAGGAACGGCAGGTAGCGGTCCAGTTCACGTGCCACGACGGCGGGAAACGCGCCGAACTCGTCCAGCACGGTGAGGAAGGTCTCCAGCAGACCGTCGAACGCGAAGAAGGCGTCCGGCAGAGCCACCCGGCGCACGACGGAGCAGGACACGTCTCCCTCGTTCCACTGATCGCCCGCCAGTTCACCCGTCATCGACGCGTAGCCGCGCAGAATCACCATCAACCCGTTGACGCGCTCGCAGGAGCGGGTGTTCATCTTGTGCGGCATCGCGGACGAACCGACCTGACCGGGCTTGAAGCCTTCGGTCACGAGCTCGTGTCCGGCCATCAGCCGAATGGTCTTGGCCACCGACGACGGCGCCGCCGCCAGCTGGACCAGCGCGGTCACCACGTCGTAGTCGAGCGAGCGGGGGTAGACCTGGCCGACGGAGGTGAAGGCCTGCGCGAATCCGAGATGTCCAGCGATCCGCTGTTCCAGTTCCGCGAGCTTCCCGGCGTCACCGCCGAGCAGGTCCAGCATGTCCTGCGCCGTGCCGACCGGACCCTTGATGCCTCGCAGCGGGTACCTGCCCAGCAGGTCCTCCAGACGCCCGTACGCCACCAGCAGCTCATCCGCCGCGGTCGCGAAGCGCTTGCCCAGCGTGGTCGCCTGGGCTGCGACGTTGTGCGAGCGACCCGCCAGGACCAGCTCACGGTATTCGGCCGCCAGCTTGCCGAGCCGGGCCAGGACCGCGACCGTACGGTCCCGCATGAGCTCCAGCGAGAGCCGGATCTGCAGCTGTTCCACGTTCTCGGTGAGGTCCCGGGACGTCATGCCCTTGTGGACCTGCTCGTGGCCGGCGAGGGCGTTGAACTCCTCGATGCGCGCCTTCACGTCATGGCGGGTGATCTTCTCGCGTTCGGCGATCGAGGCCAGGTCGACCTGGTCGATCACTCGCTCGTAGTCGGCCAGCGCGGCGTCGGGGACCTCGATCCCGAGATCCTTCTGAGCGCGCAGCACCGCCAGCCACAGCTGACGTTCCAGCTTCACCTTCTGCTCGGGGGACCAGAGGACGGCCAGCTCGGTGGAGGCATAGCGGCCGGCCAGGACATTGGGGATGCGAGGCTTCGCAGACACAGCAGTCACGTGTCCGGATTCTACTGGCGGTTTCTGCAGGCCGGAGCCGCGGGCCGGTGTGTGCGTTCCTACGAAGGCGGGAGTAAGTACTTGCCGCCGCCCCGCACCACCACTGACCGGAGCCGCACGGAGCCGCACGGAGTCTGCCGCCTGCCCGCCTGCCGCGAGCCGTCAGCCGTCGAGCCGGCGCCAGCCGGTTACCGGCCCGGGGGTTGCTCCGTCCTCCGGCGTGACCCAGAAAGCCTGCCCGAGTCCTGCGTCGAAGTGGGCGCCCGCCCGCCCGTCGCCGGACGAACGGCCGGTGAGTCTGCGGCCGATCCAGGGCAGCAGGTGCTGGCGGGCGAACCGGACGTCGTCGACCCGCCTCCGGGCCCAGCGGGCGGGTGCCGATTCGGGCATGGGCGTCTGCCAGTCGCTCTCCGGCGGGAAGCCAAGGGTCTGCCACACCGCTTCAGCGACCCTGCGGTGTCCTTCGGAGGTGAGATGCAGCCGGTCGACGTCCCACATGCGGGGATCGGCGAGCGAAGGAGCGCCGTACAGATCGGTCACGAGCGCTCCGTGGCGTGCGGCCAGATCGTCGATCAGGGCGAACACCTCCTCCATGCGGGGCCGGAAGCGCTCCATCACGGGGCCGTTGCGCCCGGGACTGTGCATGAGGATCAGCACCTTGCACGCCGGTGCGAGACGCTCCACGGCCTCCTCCAGCCGAGCACGCACCATGGCCATGTCGCACTTGGGTCGCAGGGTGTCGTTGAGCCCTCCGACGAGCGTGATCACGTCCGGCCGCAGTGCTGCGGCGACGTGGACCTGTTCCTCGACGATCTGGCCGATGAGCTTGCCGCGTACCGCGAGGTTGGCGTACCGGAAACCGGGACTGCGGGCAGCGAGCCGGGCGGCGAGAACATCGGCCCATCCGCGGTAGGAGCCGTCGGGCAGCAGGTCCGACATGCCCTCCGTGAAGGAGTCGCCGACCGCGACGAGACTGGTGTACTGGGCATTCAGTTCCATGGCGATGCGATCGTACCTCCGTGGCAGGAGACCGCGGACCGCAGGCGTCCGACGTGTGACGCCGGCCGTCGGAAGGGAGACCCGAGACCGCCGGACAGAAAACGGGAATCGGGAACCGGAAAACGAGAACCGGGAAACGAGGACCGGAAAACGGGAACACGGGAGATCGGACGACCGCGGAAGGGACCCGCGACACGGACGGCGGCCGCCGCGGCAGGTGTCCGACATGGCGCCGGCCCATTTCGAGGGGACGCGCCACGCGGACGCGGAAGGGGGCACGACCGGAGCCGCGCCCCCTCCCGCGCCCTTCCCGTGTGTCCGTGGCCTGCGGGTCAGCGGGCCTGCGCCCTGCCCACCAGTTCACGCAGGACGTCCTCCATCGTGACCATGCCGGCCACCCTGCCCTCCTCGTCCAGCACGGCCGCGAGATGGGTACGGCTCCGGCGGAGGGCCGTCAGGACGTCGTCCAGAGGCGTCACCGCGCGCACCCGGGCGATCGGCCGCAGAGCCGTCACAGGGAACGGGACATCGCGGGGTGCGGCGTCCAGGGCGTCCTTCACATGCAGGTATCCGATGATCCGACGCTCGCTGTCCATGACCGGGAAGCGCGAGAAACCCGACTCGGAGGAGAGTCGCTCCAACTCCTCCGGGGTCGTGCCCACCCTCGTGTACAGCACCCGGTCGACGGGCATCAGCACGTCCCGGACCGGGCGGCGGCCCAGCTCCAGTGCGTGACGGAGCCGCTCCGCGGAACGGTCGTCGACGAGCCCGGCCTCCCCGGCGTCCTGCACGAGGCGAGCCAGTTCGTCGTCCGAGAACGTCGCGGACACCTCGTCCTTCGTCTCGACGCGCAGGAGCTTCAGCAGGACGTTGGCGAACGCGTTGACGGCGAAGATGACGGGCCGCAGCGCCCGGGCGAGAGCCACGAGCGGTGGCCCCAGGAGCAGGGCTGTGCGGGCGGGCTCGGCCAGCGCGATGTTCTTCGGCACCATCTCGCCCAGCAGCATGTGCAGGTACGTCGCCACGGACAGGGCGATGACGAACGAGATCGGGTGGACCAGACCGTGCGGCACGCCCACCGCGTCGAAGAGGGGCTCCAGCAGGTGCGCGAAGGCGGGTTCGGCGACGATACCCAGGACCAGCGTGCACAGGGTGATGCCCAACTGCGCGGCGGCGAGAAGGGCCGACACGTGCTCGAGACCCCAGATGACGCTTCGCGCCCGCCGGTTCCCGGCCTCGGCCGCAGGCTCGATCTGACTGCGGCGTACGGAGATCAGGGCGAACTCGGCGCCGACGAAGAAGGCGTTGACGACCAGGGTCAGCAGGCCGATGAAGAGCTGGACGGCGATCATCGTTCGTCCTCCGACGGCTCGTCGCTGCCGGGCAGCGGTGCGTGGAGCAGGGCCCGCGCGGCGCGATGGCCCGAGGCGTCCACCACGTCGATCCGCCAGCCGGTCAGCTCGACGGTGTCGCCGACCACCGGGATGCGGCCGACATGTGTGGCCAGGAGCCCCGCCAGGGTCTCGTAGGGTCCGTCCGGCACGCGCAGCCCGATGGTGCGGAGCTGGTCGGTGCGTGCCGCGCCGTCGGCGGACCAGAGCGTGCGCCCGTCCGCGTCCTCGCCGGCGGGCGCCAGGTCGGGCGTCTCGTGTGGATCGTGCTCGTCACGCACCTCGCCGACGACCTCCTCGACGATGTCCTCGAGGGTCACGACGCCCGCCGTGCCGCCGTACTCGTCGATGACGACGGCCATGGCCAGCTTGCCGGACAGCCGGTCGAGCAGGCGGTCCACGGTGAGGGTCTCCGGCACGAGAAGGGGTTCGCGCAGCATGTCGGAGATCCGCTTGCGCGGCCTCTGCTCGGCCGGAACGGCCAGCACGTCCTTGATGTGCGCCACCCCGACGACCGTGTCGAGATTGCCCCGGTAGACGGGGAAGCGCGACAGGCCGGTGGCCCGCGTGGCGTTCGCCACGTCCTCGGCGGTCGCCTGGACTTCGAGGGCGGTCACCTGGACCCGCGGTGTCATGACGTTCTCCGCCGTCAGTTCGGAGAGGTTGAGGGTGCGCACGAAGAGTTCGGCGGTGTCCGCCTCCAGCGCCCCTTCCTTCGCGGAGTGGCGTGCCAGCGCCACCAGCTCCTGGGGGCTGCGGGCGGAGGCGAGCTCCTCGGCCGGTTCGAGACCGAAGCGGCGCACGATCCGGTTGGCGGTGTTGTTGAGGTGACTGATGAACGGCCGGAAGACTGCCGTAAAGCCGCGCTGCGGGGTGGCGACCGCCTTGGCGACGGCCAGCGGTGACGAGATGGCCCAGTTCTTCGGGACCAGCTCGCCGACCACCATCAGGACCACGGTGGACAAGGCGGTGCCGATCACGAGTGCCAGCGAGGAGGCGGCCCCGGGCGACAACCCGGCCGCCTCCACCGGACCCCGGATCAGTGCGGCGATGGACGGTTCCGAGAGCATGCCGACCACCAGGTTGGTGACGGTGATGCCGAGCTGTGCGCCGGAGAGCTGGAAGGTGAGGCTGCGCACGGCCTTGAGCGCGCCTGCCGCGCCCCGCTCGCCCCGTTCGACGGCGCGTTCGAGCTCGCCGCGCTCCACCGTGGTCAGGGAGAACTCCGCCGCCACGAAGGCGCCACAGGCGAGGGAGAGCAGCACCGCCACGAGGAGCAGAAGTACTTCGGTCATCGGTTCACCTCCGTCCCATGATCGGGCAGGGTCAGGAGGTTCGCTCGACGTCGGCGGTATCGACTACTGGGAGGCTCGCCCATGGGCGGACGCTCACACCTTTCAACGGGAGGGACGATGGACGTTCCATAGTAAAGGACGGGCAAAGTGAGAGGTGACGCGGAGGGTCTCGGCCGCCGTCGGCGCCCTCGTGCGCCGACGCCCTCACCCTCGGCGCGCAAGGCGGGCCACCCCGCCGGCGGAGCCGCGCACGGGCACGGCGTCCATGCGCCTCCTGCCCCTCACCGGGATCCTGTAACCGATTCCGGCCGGACCGGGCGGCCGGGGCTCCGCAACGGCTTCACCCAGCGCCGCCAGTGGTCCTCACGGTGGAAGCCGGCCGATGCCCACGTGCGGTGGGCCCGGTCGTTGTCCTCGAGGACCATGGCGTCGACCCGGCGACCGCCCAGGGCGGTGAACCGTCGCTCCACGGCTTCGGTCAGGGCGGTGGCGATCCCCTGGCGGCGGAAGTCCGGACGGACCGCCAGCCGGTAGACCGAGCACCGCCAGCCGTCGAAGCCCGCGATGACGCTCCCCACCAGAACCCCGTCCCGCTCGGCGAGAAGCAGGGCCTCGGGGTCCCTGGAGACGAGCCGGGCCACCCCGTCGTGGTCGTCACTGATGCTCGTGCCCTCTGCGGCTTCGCGCCAGAAGGCCAGCACGCGCTCGATGTCGGTGAGTCCGGCGCAACGGATGTCGAGATGGCTCATGGGGTGAGTCAAGCAGAGTGCCGTGCGCCCGAGGAGGTGTGCTCGCGGGTCGGTGGCCTCCGGCTCGCCGGGAGGCACCCGCGCGTTCCCGCGGCCCGGCTCCGTCTCCGCCGCCTCTTCTGCCTCCTTTTTCGCCTCCGCCGCCGTCCGTCGTGCGTGTACGGGGCACCTCCCGCGTGTACGGGGCACGTCTTCCTCCTCTTGCTCCTGCTAGCGCGTCGGCGCTAGCGTTGACACGTGCCCAAGACCCAGCTGAACGTTCGAGTGGACGAAGCCACCGCCGAAGCGGCGCGTCAGCGCGCGCTGCAGCGGGGGATGAGCGTGAACCGCTACATCGAGGAGCTCGTCAAGCAGGATGCCGGCGAGGTGGGACACACGTTCGTCGAGGCGGCCGCCGACTTCATGAAGCAGTACGAGTCGGTGTTCGCCGACGAGTTCGGCCCGGAGCACAAGGGCACCCGTTGAACCTCCGGATCGACCTGTCCTGGCTGCTCATGGTCGCCGAGCACAAGACGCCCGGTGATCCCCAGGTCGTCGACTGGGGCGCCCTCGTCGCCGCGGTCAGCCGTCACGAGGCGGAGATCTTCGGCAGCCCTGTCTACAGCGATCCGCACTCCCGGGCGGCAGCACTGCTGCAACTGCTCCTCCACGTGCCCGCCCTGGAACACTCGAACGCGATGTTCGCGTCCGCCGTCGCCTACGGCTACCTGGTGGCCTCGGGGCTGAAGGTCGTCACCTCTCCCGAGCAGGTGCGTGACCTGGCCAGGGTGGTGAAGGACGGCAAGTCCGACGTGCGGGCCATCGCCGAGGAGCTCCGCCGGTGGAGTCTGTGACGGACCGCCCGTTCGGTGCCGGTCCGTCTCGCCGGGGATCAGCGCCCTGCGTGCCGGCGCACGGCGAGGCGCGTCAGTCCGCCCCGAAGGGCCGGTGGGCGACCCCGAGCACACACGGTGTCGTCGGCAACTGCACGCCCCTCTCCGGGATCCGCAGGCGCCGGCAGGTGACCGGCTCGAAGCCGGCCGCCTCGATCGCCGTCACGGTGTCCCGGGCGGTGTGGCAGCCACCGAAGAGCAGCGGCCAGACCGTACGGTCGGCCACCCGCTGGGCCACTGCCAGCGTGCGCCCCGGAGCGAGCGTGTGCTCGAAGAAGCGCAGCTCGCCGCCGGGCCTCAGCACACGCCTGATCTCGGCGAGTGCCCGCGGCAGGTCCCGCACCGTGCACAGAACCAGCGAGGCGACCGCCACGTCGAAAGCCTCGCTCTTCACCGGCAGCGCCTCGGCCGTGCCCGGCACCACGTCGACCGGGACCTCGGCACGCAGCCCCGCGGCGGCTGCCAGCCGGCGCAGACGGCGCTCCGGTTCGATCGCGACGACCTCGGAGACCGACCCCGGGTAGTGCGCGAAGTTGAGGCCGTTGCCGGCCCCGATCTCGATGACCCGCCCGGAGACGCCGGACAGGAGCTCCGCGCGGTACGCCGCGACGCCGGCCTTGAGGTCGGCGGTCACGCTCATGCGGGCGTAGAAGCGGGAGAACACCGGGTGGTGCACCGCGTCCCGCGGGATCTTCGTGCTGCGCAGACGCATGACGGACCTCCTCGGGGGCCGGGGTACCACTCCTTCGATTGTCCCCCGTGCGGACCCGCTCAGCCCCTCGCGGATCCAGTCGGTTCCCGCCGGTGGCCACCGAGCTCCGGCGCCAGCCAACTCGGTGCCCTCGTACGGAACTCAGCGGGAGGCAGTGCGCCCGCCCCGGCCGGGACACAGCCCAGGAGGGGGGCGCCCGCGGAGACCGGAAGGTCCTCGACGTTGCACCGGGCCGCCAGGTCGGGTTCGGCCGGCATGCTGCCCACCACGACTCCCGGGCACGTGAGGCCGCGCGCCCTCAGTGCCTCCGCCGTCAGCGCCGTGACGTTGAGGGTGCCCAGCCCGGCGGGCACGACGACGAGCACGGGGGCGCCCATCAGCCGGGCGGCGTCCGCGAGGGTGGACCCCTCGGCGTCGAAGCGCACGAGCAGCCCGCCCGCGCCCTCGACCAGCACCAGATCGTGGTCCGTCGCGAGCTTCTGCGCCGCTTCGGCGACCTCGTACGGCCGTACGGGGGCGAGGCCGGACCGACGCGCGGCCGTCTCCGGAGCCAACGGTTCCGGATACCGGGCGAGTTCCACGGCCGTCACGTGGCTCCCGGCCAGCCGTGCCACCTCGGCGACGTCGCCGGGCATGCCGGGGTCCAGGCCGGTCTGGGCGGGCTTGAGAACCGCCACCCGCCGGTCCCGGAACGCCGCGGCGACAGCCGCCGTCACGATGGTCTTGCCGATCTCGGTGCCCGTGCCGGACACCACCAGAACAGTCATCTCAGCCTTCCCGGGCCGCCGCGCACACGGCCCTGCAGATCCGTGCCACGTCGTCGTCACCCGTGACGTACGGCGGCATCGTGTAGACGAGGTCACGGAAGGGACGCAGCCACACCCCTTCGCGGACCGCGGCCCTCGTCGCGGCTCGCATGTCCACCTCGTGGTCGAGTTGCACGACGCCGATGGCGCCCAGCACCCGTACGTCCCTCACCCCCGGCAGGCCGGCTGCTCCGGCGAGCCCCCGCCGCAGCCCCGCCCCGATGCGCTCGACCTCCTGCCGCCAGTCCTGGCCGAGCAGTACGTCCAGGGACGCGCAGGCCACCGCCGCGGCCAGTGGGTTGCCCATGAAGGTGGGCCCGTGGGCCAGCACCGGTACGTCGCCGGCCGAGATGCCCTCCGCCACGCGTGTCGTGCACAGCGTGGCCGCCAGTGACAAGTATCCGCCGGTCAGCGCCTTGCCGACACACATGACGTCCGGGGAGACGCCCGCATGGCCGGCCGCGAACAGCTGTCCTGTACGGCCGAACCCGGTAGCGATCTCGTCGAACACCAGGAGGACGTCGTTCGCGTCGCACGCCTCGCGCAGTACCCGGAGATAGGCGGGCGAATGGAAGCGCATCCCGCCCGCGCCCTGCACCACCGGCTCCACGATCACCGCGGCCAGCTCCTCGGCGTGACGCGCGACGAGCTCCCGCAGGTGCCGCACGTACGCCTCGTCGGGCTCCGCGTCGAAACCGTCGGGCGGTGCGTCCGCGAAGACCTGGCGGGGGAGCGCGCCCGACCACAGCTCGTGCATCCCGCCATCGGGATCGCACACCGACATCGGCTGCCAGGTGTCGCCGTGGTAGCCGCCACGCCAGGTGAGGAGCCGGGTCTTCGCGGGCCGGCCGGCCGAGCGCCAGTACTGCAGGCACATCTTCACCGCGACCTCGACCGAGACGGAGCCCGAATCCGAGAGGAAGACGTGTCGCAACGGCTCGGGAGTGATCTCTACCAGCCGGGCCGCCAACCGGACCGCGGGCTCGTGGGTCAGTCCCCCGAACATCACGTGGCTCATCCGGCTCAGCTGGTCGCGCGCCGCCTCGTTGAGGACCGGGTGGTTGTAACCGTGCACGGCCGACCACCAGGACGACATCCCGTCCACCAACTCGCTCCGCCCCTCGGCGGGTTCCGCGAGACGGAGCCGTACCCCGGACGCGGACTCCACCACCAGCGGTTCCTGCCGGCCGGGCATGGGGCCGTACGGATGCCAGACGTGGGCCCGGTCCAGGGCACGGAGCTCCGCGGGCGCGAGCGGATCAGGCATTGGGCGCGAGGTCCGTCCCGGCGCCGCGACGGCGCACCGCCACCAGGTCCCTGCGCACGCCCGACGGGGCCTCCGCGGCGTCGGCGGGAGCCGGGACGGCGGCGTCCTCCGGAGCTGCGGAGGCCGACGTGTCCTGCACCGACACCTCACCGCACGGGCCGCAACCGCCGGCGTGGGAACCGCAGGCGCCCTCGGAACCGCAGCCGCTGTGGGAGGAGTCGCAGCCGCCGCCGGCCTGCGCACGGTGGCCGGGCAGCGTCGTGGTGCCCGCTCCCTCGACCTCGAAACCGGCATCGGCGATCATGTCGAGGTCGGTCCGGCCCGACTGGCCCTCACTGGTCAGGTAGTCACCCAGGAAGATGGAGTTGACCAGGTCCAGGGCGAGCGGCTGCATCGAGCGCAGGTGGACCTCGCGCCCGCCCGCGAGCCGCACCTCCACGTCCGGGCAGACGAAGCGAACCATCGCCAGGATGCGCAGGCACCGCTGCGGAGTGAGGTGCCATTCCTTGGCGAGCGGGGTCCCCTCCATCGGAATGAGGAAGTTCACCGGCACGGAGTCGGGGTCGAGCTCACGCAGGGAGAAGACGACGTCGACGAGGTCGGCGTCGCTCTCGCCCATCCCCGCGATCAGACCGGAGCAGGCGGAGAGCCCGGCGGCCTGGGCCTGCTGCACGGTGTCCACCCGATCGGCGTACGTGTGGGTGGTCGTGATGTCCCCGTACGTCCCCTCCGACGTGTTGAGGTTGTGGTTGTACGCGTCGGCGCCCGCGGACTTCAGGCGGTCGGCCTGCCCCTGGGAGAGCAGTCCGAGGCAGGCGCAGACCTCGACGTCCTCGTGCTGCTCCTTGATGGCCTCGATGGTCCGCGACACCCGGTCGACGTCCCGGTCGGTCGGCCCGCGGCCGCTCGCGACCAGGCACACGCGCTTCGCCCCGCCGGCCACGCCCGCCGTGGCGGCCCTGGTCGCCTCCTCCGGCTTCAGCCACGTGTACTTGAGGATGTCGGCCTTGGAGCCGAGCCGCTGCGAGCAGTACGAGCAGTCCTCGGGGCAGAGCCCGGATTTCAGGTTGACCAGGTAGTTCAGCTTCACGCGCCGTCCGAACCACTGACGGCGCACCTTTCCGGCCGCGGCCACCACGTCGAGCAGTTCGTCGTCGGAGGTCGCCAGCACGGCGAGCGCCTCGTCCCGGGTCGGCGATTCGCGCCGCAGTCCCTTGTCCACCAGGGTGTTCAGGAGGTCCATGGCCCTGATCCTGACGTACGGCACCGGCATCGGCCAAGGAGGAACCGGACAGGAGAGACGGTCGAGGGTGTGTGTATTGCCACACCCTGACCTGCTGCGCACCCCGCTAGGGTCTGTGAGCTGCCTACAAAAGGGACCGTCCCATGCCCTACGATCCGTTCGCCTGGCTCGACGAGGAGGCGCGCCGCCGCGCGGACGCCGGACTCGTCCGGATCCTGCGCCCCCGGCCCGCCGAACCCCAGCTGCTCGACCTCGCGAGCAACGACTACCTGGGGCTGTCCCGCCATCCCGCCGTGACCGAGGCGGCGGCCGAGGCGGCCCGGACGTGGGGCGCCGGAGCCACCGGCTCCCGGCTCGTCACCGGATCGACCGCCCTGCACGCCGAACTGGAGCGGGAACTGGCGGAGTTCTGCGGTTTCGAGTCCGCCCTGGTGCTCTCCTCGGGCTACGCGGCCAATCTCGCCGCCCTCACGGCGCTCGGCGGGCACGGCTCACTGATCGTGTCCGACGCGCGCAACCACGCCTCGATCGTGGACGGCTGCCGGCTTGCCCGGGCGGGCACCGACGTCGTCCCGCACGCGGACCCGGAAGCGGTGCGCAAGGCGATCGGTGCGCACGGCGGGCGCGCGTTGGCCGTGACCGATTCGGTGTTTTCCGTGGACGGTGACGCGGCCCCGCTGGCCCGTCTCGCCGAAGTGTGCCGGGAGGCGGACGCGTCCCTGCTGGTGGACGACGCACACGGCCTCGGAGTCCTGGGCGAGGGCGGCCGGGGTGCGCTCGCGGCGGTCGGCCTCGCCGGCGGTGAGGGCATCGTCGCCACGCTGACCCTCTCCAAATCCCTCGGGAGCCAAGGCGGTGCCGTCCTCGGCCCGGCGCGGGTCATCGACCACCTGGTCAACACGGCCCGTACGTTCATCTTCGACACCGGCCTCGCACCGGCGGCCGTCGGTGCGGCCCTGGCAGCCCTGCGGTGCCTGGGCCGTGAGCCGGAGCGCGCGGGCAGGGCGCGGGCCGTCGCCGCCGAACTGTACGAACGGCTGACCACGGCCGGCCTGGCGGCCGTCCGCCCCGACGCCGCCGTCGTGTCCGTACGCGCACCGTCCGCCGGTGCGGCGGTGCGCTGGGCGGCGGACTGCCGCACGGCCGGAGTCGCGGTCGGGTGCTTCCGCCCTCCGTCCGTACCGGACGGTGTCTCCAGGCTGCGACTGACCGCACGGGCGGACCTGACACCCGACCAGATCGAGACCGCCGTGGCCACGGTGGTGGGTACGGCGCCTCCCCGGTGACCTGACCCGGCGGGCGGCGGTCCCGCCGATGAGGCGGCCGCACCCGCGCGTGCCCGCGTGCCCCGGAGG
>NZ_JBEXWB010000046.1:0-29275 GCF_040629645.1 Streptomyces sp. NPDC005899
GGCCGGGTCGGTGCCGCCGGCGACAACGCGGCCATGGAGAGCTTCTTCGCGCTGCTGCAGAAGAACGTCCTCGACCGCCGTGCCTGGGCCACCCGTCAGGAGCTGCGGATCGCGATCGTCACCTGGATCGAGCGCACCTATCACCGCCGACGGCGTCAGAGACGCCTGGCCCGATTGACCCCCGTCGAGTACGAAGCCATCATGACTCCACCCGCAGCCCTGGCTGCATAAACCCCACTGTCACCCGATCATGCAGCAGTCCCGTACGCCTGGGCCCGGTCTTCCTTGCTGCCCAGACGAGGGATACCCGTGGGGCGGTACCGCCCGATCAGAGCGCTGGCCACGCTGCCTGTGGCCCTGATGCCGGCAGCGGCTACGCCCGACGTTATGAAGGTCATGCCCGGTTCTACCACCTCGTGCGCCGGTCGACGGCTATCGAGCAGCCGGCGATGGAGGCGGGCCACGCCGCGGACCATCAGGTGGATACGGCTGGTGAGTTCGGTGAGTGCCTGCAAGCCGACGTCATCGAGGACGACACCGGCCTCCAGGGTGATGAGCAGATAGAACAGGCCGGGGAGCACAGCGGCCTCCGGAATGCAGCAGGTATTTTCACCCCCTGCTGCTTCCGGGAGCCCACCGGACAGCAGCGGCGCCTCAAGTTGTTGATACGGCTTTCCCGAAGAACAGTGACCGACGACGTGGCGGCGTCGTTGAGTAGGACATCGCGTGCTGAACATCCGCCCCCGTGGATACGCGAGCGAGCCCCGGACCGATGCGGTCCGGGGCTCGCAGGCTGTTCAGGGCGTTCCGCCTACAGGTCGAACTCGAGGTGCTCGATGTCGGTGAACCGGACCTCGTCCAGGCTCCCGGCGCGGCGGCCGCCGTCCTGGAAGTAGACCTCCTTGAGCGCTTCGGCCGCGATCTCCTGGAGGCGGGCGTCACTGGCGCCTTGCTCCTGGGCGTCGAAGAGGCGGGCGGCGTGGACCGGGGGCAGGGCCACGGTCAGGTGCCGGATGCGGTCCTGGTCCGTCGACCCGACCGGTGCGGTGTAGCCCATGCGGGCGCGGGTGTCGATGACGATGCCGCCCGTGGAGGCGGCCTTCGCCTTGGCCTTGGCCCTGATCTGCGGCTGCCACCGGGCCTTCACCTCGCTCTCCAGGCGCGCGGCGAGGGCCGGGCGGGGCTTTTTGATCTGGTTCTTCACGTACCGCTCGACGGTGCGCTGGGAGATGTGCAGCATCTGGGCGACGGCCTTGGTGCCGCCGAGCTGCTTGACCAGGTAGCGCATCTGGGGGCCCGCCTTCTTCGGTGCCGGGCGGGTGAACGCTTTTTGCACCGCCTTGTTCAGGCCGTCCCCGATCAGGCTCATCGTCTTCTTCTACTCTCCGTTGTCGATGTCGGTGACGGTGCCGTCCTTGATGGAGCGGGCGAGGTTGAGGGTCGGGGCGTTGAACTTCTCGCGGACTTCTTCGCCCCACAGGACGGTCTGGGTGCCTTCGTGCTTGACCAGGCCGGGGTTGATGCCGAGCTTGAAGCCGCCGGGGAGCGGCTTGCCGTCCCGGTAGGGCAGGAAGTCCAGCGGGCTCGGTCCGTTCGCGGCGTAGACGACGCAGTCGGACAGGATCGCGATCGGGTACTGACCGGTGAACGCCGCGTGCTTGACGATCTTGCGGTGGAGGTTGATCCGGGTGCGGGAGATGACCGCCGCCCGGATGTCGGGCCGCCACGTCGGGCGCTCCAGGGCCCGCCACCGCTCGCCGGGCCGCCAGCCCTCCCCGCGGGGCCGCTCACGGAGCTTGCCCAGGCCGCCCTTGACGGTCGCCTTGATCGCCGAGACGACGATCGCCAGCTCCGGGTCACGCTCCTTGTAGCCGTCCATCGCGGCGAGGAAGTCGGCCGGGGCGAGGTCGGCGTCGACGCCGAGGTCGGCCATCGTGGCGAGGAAGGCGTCACGAAGTCGGCCGTACCAGCCGTCCAGGTAGCGGCCGCTCTCGTACCGGACCCACGCCTCGATCGGCGCGACGTCGTAGCCGAGCTCCGCCGCGTAGGCGACGGTGGGCGTCGCGTACCAGGCTGGGCCCGTGGGGCGGTCGCCCTTCGGCGTGAACGGCGAGGGGAGCAGAGAGCCGTCCAGCTCCACCCACTCCTTGCCGGCCTTCACCTTCGACAGGTCGACGTGGGACAGGTCGACCAGCCATGAGCCGGGCAGTTTCGGGTCGAACGCGGGGGCCTTGACGTGTGTCGGCTCACCGAGGCCGACGTTCAGCCCGTTCGCGCCGGCGGCGAAGGCCATGTTCACGTCCAGGCCGACCAGGTAGCGCAGGGTGCACTCGGCATCGGTCATCGGCCGCGCCCAGTCGTACGCCTCCTCGAACAGCTTGTCCGCCGGTCCTCGGACGGTGAAGCGCGGCAGGTCCTTGAGCAGCGGGTGGCCGTCGGGGGCCTCGCACGGCGCGCAGTCCACCGGGTTCTTACCCAGCGACCCGGGCGTCTTGGTCTCGGACTGCCGCAGGGCGCCGGTCTCCTCATCGCGCACGGCGTGGGTCGGCGGGTGCAGCGCGGTCATCAGCTCCAGGCCGGTGACGGCGGTGGAGCCGCGCGGCGTCATCACCCTCGACGCGTACACGCCCAGGACGCGGGCGAGCTCCGCCGGCGGAAGCTGCGCGGCGTCGCCCCAGAACCGGGCGTCCAGCGCGTTCCATGACGGGATGCACAGCTGCACGCACTGGCGGTCCGAGCCCTTGGCGGGGCGGTAGATCCGCGCCCACGGCCCGAACCCGCGCTTCGTCAGCTTCCACTCCGCACGGACCAGCTGCTTGATGACCTTGTGGCCCTCCGGGATCCGCCCGGCGTCCTTCTCCTCCGCCGTGAGCGAGACGGGCAGGCCGTAGCGCTCGCACGCGGCCTCGGTGAGCACGATCAGCGGGTGGGCGGGCCGTCCCGGGCCGGACAGCTTCGGCTGACCGAGCTTGGCCTCCTTGAGGGTCCAGTCGACCAGGGACGGCAGGGACTTGGCGGGCACGTCCAGGACCAGGCCGCCGGTGCAGTACGCCAGCACCTTCCCGTCCTCGACGTCGACGACCGCGAGCGGGCCGTTCTCGAACCGAGGGTCGATCTCGCCTGCCGGGATCGCGGCCGGGACCGCCTTCTTCGCGCCGGGGCGGCGCGACGTCGTCGGCCTGGTGGTGGGCGCCGGACGCGACGCGGCCGCCGGAGCAGCGGCAACGGGAGTCGGGGCAGGGGTCTGGGTGTTCTCGGTTTCCGTCATGTCCGAAGCCTGGAAGTCCGGGCCTGTGGACAGAGACCGCGCTTCCGCAGGGGCGGGTACGGCGGTGAACGTGGTCACCACCGCAGCGTCATGGACGGGTGCGGCCGGTTCGGCCGGTGCGGGGTAGAGCTCCGCGAGCTTGTCCAAGAGCCGGGCGTAGGCATCGCGCTCCGGCGGGCGGGGCTCGGTCTTGCCGGCCTCCCAGCCGGACACCGTGGCTCGGCGCACCTTCAGGGTGGTGGCCACTTCGTCGATCGTCAGGCCGTGCGCGGAACGCAGCCGCTTGCGCTCCGCCGGTGGCGGCAGCGTGGCGCGGGACGCGAGCAGCGCGTCGACCGCGTCGAACAACTCGGACATGGAGCACCTCCTGACCAACACTCTATCCCATGAAGCGCACATTGTGCGTACGTTTGGCGTACGAAGTGCGTATGAGCCTCCTCGGGTGAAGCGAAAGCCGAGCGGCTTCGGGGACTTACAGCTGTTGCTGGACCCACCAGAAGCCGAGGCCGACCAGTCCCGCCCCCGTGGCATAGGCGGCGCCGCGGAGTGCGCTAAAGAGCAGGGCATGGCGTCGACGGAGAAGCCAATGCTGTGCCCGGCGAACCCGCCGGATGGGGGCTGAGTTATAGAAGTCAGGTCCGGGTCGGGCGCACGCATGCGCCCGGGGCCGAAGCGTCGACGTGCTTCTCAGCGTAGGGTCGACTGACGCCCACTTCTTGGTCTTCTTCAGGTCGTCGTAGAAGAGGGGGTGGATAAACCCGTCGGCGGGCGCGGTGCAGTCGTCGTTGGCTATCGCCGTCGCGTGCGTCTGCAGGTGTAGCTTTCCGTCACGGACGAGGATGTCGAGCTGCCGGTGGACAACCACCCTGGCGACCTCGAAGCCGTTTGGGTTGATCTGATTGGCTCCGCTCGTCTTCACCAGTGCGTAGACGAAGGTGTAGTCGGCCTGCACCAACAGCTCGCCCGCCGGTGTGACCTCGTACGTCATCGTGCCGTCAGTTTTGGCCATTCCCTCAGACGCCAGCACCTGCACCTCGTCCCTGTCGAACCGCGTGAGGAACTGAAGCGATCCCCGACCGGTGCCCGGATCGGTGAAGGCTGCATCCAGTTCTCTGCGAGCGGGATCACCCGGCGCCAGGAGGTTCAACGCTCCAACTGGCTTGGAGCCGTAGAGGGTCTGGCTGGAGAGGTTCGTCACAATGAGGAAATCGCGAACGGCCCCAAGGCTGGTTGACACCTCCAGGTCAGTCAGACCATCAACAGCTTTTGACTGTGGAAGACGTATCCCGAGGGCTCCGTTCTCCCAGGCAGCGGCAGGTGAGCCCCGGAAGGGGATGTTTGTGGTGGCCGGCCAGGCGTCTGGCCACATCGCCTCGTCCAACATGCGCGGGGCGAATGGCTCGTCAGCAGGCCGCCCACCCATGGCGCCCGCGAGCCAGACACCGAAGCCCCCGAGAAGTAGGATCCCGGCACCGGCACCGAGTAGTGCCTTGCGCCGTCGGGTTACCCGCTCCCGCCGTAGCGTTTCCTCACGGCCTGGAGCGTTCTGCTCTGCCCGCAGGCGGGCTGCGAAATCTGCAGGATCGATCGACATGCTTCCCCTCCCCTTCGCGCCGTCCCCACGGCACGCTGAGGGCAGAGCCTCTCACACGCCGACCTGCCCGAACGGCTCTGCGAGGCGTCGGGGCGACAGGGAGGCACCACTCGGAGGCCAACTCGTAGAACCAGCTCCGCCATGCTCTACCCCATGACGGCAAGCCGGACTCAGCAGCCCGGCAGGGTGCGGACTCGACCCCCGACCTGGAGCAGCCAAATCGGGCGGCGAAAACAGGCCAGCTGAGCCGCCTTCAGAATCCGACCCCAGGCCCGTCGGCGGACGAGCAGCATTACCGTTCAGATACCGCTTTCCCGTTCCGGCAGATCTCGCCAGCGCCCCCCGGTGGGACCCGAAACAGTACATGCAGTAGTTACTTCGCTGACCACACCGATCACCCGACGCCGGGAGATTCTGCTCCAGCAGCGACCGCTCGCAATTCGCCAGTTCTCACATTGGCAGAACCAAGAAACGCCTGGTCAAGAGTCCCACGACCCGCCGGGAAGCACCAAACTCGCCACAAAATTCTCCATGCGCGCAGCAGTGCTCCCGGCAGCGTCGCTGCCGGGAGCACCTTCCAGACCTTTGAAGCAGGTCAGTTGTATGGTTTGAAGAACTTGGTGGACGCATACACCCACTGGGAGGCGGTGTATGTCCAGCTCGCGAGGGCGCCGTTGAACTTATTGTCTGTGGATCTGGAGGTCCAGGTCCATGTTTTTACGGAGTTGTCAGGCTGGTGGTGCATGGCACCGATGTCATCGCGTCCATCGCCGTTGTAGTCACCGATGACCAGTTGGCTGCGCGTGGCGTCCCAATTTCCAGCGTTGCTGGAGAGGGATACGAAGGCCGATCCGAAATGATTGTCCGGCTCGGATTCGGCGATGAAGGTTGAGACTTTGTCGCTGCCGTCGGCGTAGTCGTACCAGATCATTGCGTCGTCGCGTCCGTCGCCGCTGAAGTCTCCGGCGTGGGGGGTGGCGAGGTTCCAGTTGAGCGCGGAGCTGTACCACCATGAGGTCGGGTTTGCGAAGCCTCCTGTGACCGTTGACAGGAAGGTGTGGTTGCGCACGCTGTTGTCGCCTTGGCCGTAGAAGACGCCGATGTCGTCGCGTCCGTCGCCGTTGAAGTCGCCGGTGACGAATTTGCAGCGGTTTCTGAGCCATGTGCCGCTGGGAGCCGACCATGATTCGAAGGGCTTGTTGAAGGCGCCGGTGACGCCGGCCGTGTAGGTGATCAGTTTGCTCGTGCCGTCGGGATAGGCGTACCACACGGCTATGTCGTCGCGGCCGTCGCCGTTGAAGTCACCGGCTTGTGGGGTCATGTAGCTGGTATGCATGGTGCCCTTGGGTACGGACCAGGACGCAAACGGTGTGGCGAATCCTCCGTCGGGCTTGGCGAGCGCCGTCCATAGCTTGATACTGGTGTCGCTGTATCCGTAGAGAGCTGCCATGTCGCCGCGGCCGTCGCCGTTGAAGTCGCCGGTTACGAATTTCATCGATTTCGCTTCCCACGCGCCGGCTGGCGCGGCGAAGGATTTGTAGGGTGATTGGAAGGATCCATCGGTGTTGGCCGTCATTGTGTAGGTAGCGTCGGTACCTGCTGTGAAGTCGTACCAGAGGCCCATGTCGCTGCGTCCGTCGCCGTTGTGGTCGTGCCGTGTGACGGTGCCGCTGGCCCACACCGCTTGGGCCTTGCCGTTGTAGACGACTAGGTTCCCGCGGTCTTGGAGGAGAGCGTGTCCATTCCCGGTCAGTCCTGGTTCGACGTCAGGGTGTGCGGGATCTGCGGTGATGCTTGGGCTCCACAGGACGGTGCTGCCGTCTGCGGAGTAGACGGCGATGTTGCCGTTGGCGAGTACGCGCGCGGTGGCGCCGTTGTTGCCTGAGGTGCCGCTGGTCCAGAGAGGCTGGTTTGCGTTGGAGGTGATGACGAGGTTGCCGTCGGCCTGCATGGTGAGCTTGGCGGTGTTGGAAGTCAGTGCCTGGCCACTGGCAAGGGTGGTGCCGGCAGGTATCTGCCTGCCGCCGTTGGCTCCGTCGATTGGGAAGTAGCTGCCGATGCCTGTGTAGTCGCTGCCTGTCTTGCGGCCGGGCCATCCAAGGAGAGTGTTGTCCTTCTTGCGGGCCCATAGGTCGACGATGCCGTCGCCGTCGTTGGTGCCGTCTGCGTCGCTATCGCCGTCGAGGTCTCCTGAGGTGCCGATGGTGGGGTAGAGGCTTTTCGGTGCGGTGCCGGTTGCGATCTTGACCCGGCTGGCGGCATTGCCCCAGGTTGCCGGGTCGAGGGCCCCGGTGAGGTCTGCCTTGCCGTAGGAGCGGTAGAGGTCGCCTGATGCGTCGTCGCGCAGGATGAGGTCGGGGAGTCGGTCACCGTTGAGGTCGCCAGGGGCGATCACGGTGTACTTGTCCCAATCCGCCTCTCCGACGAGGATTGGGTGGGGGCGGACCCTGTCCAGTTTGGATTCGCGACTGCCGTAGTAGATCCACAGATTCTTGCCCTGCTTGACCAGGATGTCAGTGTGCGTGTCTCCGTTGAGGTCGCCGCCTGTGGTGACCTGTTCGGCGTTGTACCAGTGGTCGTCACCGGTCCAGTCCTCGGCACCTTTGCATCGGCCGCTGGGGCGTGGCACAGGACAGCTGACTGTGAGGGTGAGGTAGTTGTCGCCGTCGACGATCCCTTGGCCGTTGTTGAAGTAGACCCTCAGTCTGTTCTTGTTGTCGTTTTCGTTGTATTCAAGGGAGATGAGGTCGTTGTAGCCGTCCTGGCCCCAGTCGCCGTTGAAGGCCACTTGCTGGCTGAGGAAGGTGCCGCCGCCATTGGTTGCTGAGGAGAATTCCCGGTTTCCTCGGCCCGCATAGGTGAGGAGGGTTCCGTTGGTATCAGTGTTCCAAATGTCCTTGAAGCCATCGCCGTTGAGGTCGCCGGGCTTGTCCCGTTCCTGGGCGCGGGTTGCGTAGTACAGGTAGGTAGCGGTGTCGGATCGGTTGCCTGCCGCGTCGACGCTGTAGGCGTAGATCAGATGCGGCCCGTAAGAGGGTGGAACGATGAGGGCGGATGCCCCACTCGCCTTGGTCTGGTGCACGTCCGGATCGGAGTCGGTCCACCAGTAGTAGGACTCGACGTCCTGGACACCGTTACTGGCGAAGACGAAGGTCCCCTGGGAGCGCGCAGGGCCGGTCTGAGCTGGCCATCCCTCGTCACCACTGGGGTATACGTTTCCCTGGGAAGTGATGGTTGGGGGCTTGCTTGGGCGGGTGCGGTCCAGGCTGAACTTGCAGGTGGCGCTCCACGCCGAGTAGAGATCGTCGGGGTCCTTGGCGCGTACTCTCCAGGTGTAGGCGCCGGTGGGTGTGCTGGCGGAGGGGAGTATGACTGTGGCGACGCGTCCTTTGAGTGCGGGGATGGTGGTGTCGACGACGGGTGCGGTCGTGCCGGTTTTGAAGGCCTGGAACTGTGCGGTGAGGTTGCCACCGTCGGGGTCGTCGATCTTGGCGTGCAGGCTGACCGTGGTGTTGCCGATGGCGCCTCCGGCGGTGCAGCTGCTGCGGGGGTTCGTGCCGAGACCACTGGGCGTTTTGGGCGGCTTGTTGTACTTGATCTCCAGGGTGGCGGTCTTCGGGTCGAACCGCTTCCAGCCGCGGGTTTCGCCTTCGTCGCCGGCGTAGAGGCCGAGGGTGACACTCGCGTCGTTACCGGCGGCGGCCGTGCGGACCGCACTGGTGGCGTTGAATTCCAGGTTCCCCGCGGGACAGTCGGGACCCCAGCCCTTGGAGTCGTTGACGACGTCCAGCGCTGAGCCGATCTTGCCGGGCTGGTTGTTCCAGTTCGTCTTCCTGGAGATGTCGCCGACCTGGAACAGTTCGACGGGCTGAGACGAGCAGGACCAGGACCAGGTGTTGCGGATGCGGAAGGTAGCGCTCTTGATCTGTGCCCCGGTCACGTCACTGGTGTCGAGCTAGAAGAAGGAGCGGGAGATCCGGTCCGAACCGCCGGTCTCCTCCTCATAGCCGACGCGCACGTCACCCTTGGCATCCCAATAGGAGTTCTTCGGGTATGCCTTGTAGACGCGAGTCCAGTGCTGCCACTCGCCCCAGGCCCAACTCGGGTCGATAAACACCGGATACGTGGTCTCAGCACCCGTCAACAGGGCCTGGTCCGGAGTGATGGTCAAGGTGTCACTGCTGACGGAGGTGTCCATCTGCGCGTCTTCCGCGCCGACCCCGGGCTCGAATGCATCTCCTGGTGCTGGCTCGGATGCGGCTGCTGCAAACTTCTGCATGGCAGGAGCAGGAAGCTGTCCGGCTAGGGTGCTCGAGTCCCACATCAGAGGCGCGGGACTGGTGAACACGGTCTGCCCGGCCGGGTCGGTGGCCACCAGGGTCCCGGTGTCCACGTCCTCGGCCACCTTCAGCCCAACAGTACTCATCGCGAACTGCAGCTTGGCCAGTTCGGGGTTCTGGGCCGCTGCGGCCGTCTTGACGACCAGCAGTTGGGAGAACCCCTCCACCTCAGCTTTCAGTTGCAGATCTACTCCGGGGAGAATCTCGGAGTAGGTAGCGATGTTCGAGCTCAGTGTGGGCTTCGGCAGTGTCTTCGGCCAGGCGAGTGACAGCGTGCGGCCGTCCTTCACACCCGACAGCATGGCACCGCTGCCGCCCCCTGAGAACTTCACTGCGACGGAGGACGCCTTGGGCACGACGGAACCGTCGGCAGTGAACTGCAGTGTCGGGTCGGCTGCCACCCACGCACCGTCACGCCACAACCGCACAGCCGTCCCGTGCCGCTTCACCGAGAACGAACCGTCAGGCAGCGCCCAGGTGTCACTCGCCTCCGTACGCGCCGACAACAACTCCACAGGCTGCCCCGAGGACTGAGCGTCCTGAAGAGCCTTGTCCTCTTCACTCATGGACCCATCAGCCACAGGATCAGCCGACACCGCAGCCACTCCCCCGGCAGCCTGGGCAACAACGGGAGACATCCCGGATACAAGGATCCCTCCGGCGGCGACGACGCACAGCAACCGGGATGCCCACCCCCCTGGCGAAGCCCCACCCCAATGCGATACGGACACAATCCCACTCCCCTTTATCAGCGTCCAGATTCCGCCCAGACTCTATAGGCGGAGCCCTCCCCATTTCGCCGGGGAAGCCATGCAAACCAGGCACATAATTACTCGCAGAAGTGTGAATACGGGGTGAATATGGACAGTGCAGATCTCGCCAAAGACGCACTGATACCAGACTGACCTGGCACTTTGGCTGCCACCTTGTGGTCACAAGTACTCCATAGCCTCTAACCGAACATTCAGCACATCCAGCACATTCACTGGGCATCCAAGTGATTGCGTATTCCGCCTACGAGTAGCTCCTGATATTGTTCGGCGATATTTTCTCAGGTTGCGCGAGGGGTGGGGGCGTGAGCCGAATCGGCACGCGTGGATGGTCGGGGGCGTTGGCTCTCGCAGTGGTCGTCGGGCTGCTGCCGGCAGGTGCTGTGGCAGCAGCAACGGTGGCCGAGGGAGCAGAACTTCCGAAACTGAAACAGCCACCGGCTGTGTCGGTGAAGGAAATGGCTCCTGGGGGGACCAAGCCCCGCGGCAAGCGGGCGGCAGCCAAGTGGAAGGCGCCGAAGGTCACATGGCCCGCCTCAGGCAGTGCCACGGTCGACCTGAAGCCTGGCATCTCCAGTACGCCAAAGCGCGCTGGTGCGCTGCCGGTCACTCTTCGTCCCGCACCGTCCAAGACACGCAAGGCGGTGCAGGGCTCCGCCAAGGTGAAAGTCACTGTCCTGGACAAGAGCGCGGCGCGCAAGGCGGGTGTGGACGGCATCCTGCTGACCGTCGGCGCCGCTGATACGGCTTCGGCTGTTGGTACGGCGCAGGTGCAGGTCGCCTACGGAAGCTTCCGCGGAGCCTACGGCGGCGACTGGGCCGCCCGACTGCGCCTGGCCCGGCTGCCCGCCTGCGCACTGACGACACCGGACAATCCCGTCTGCCGGGTCAGTACACCGCTGGCAACGACGAATGCCACCGAAGCGGGCACTCTTTCCGCGACCGTGTCCATGCCTGGAACCGCTAAGACCTCCTCCGGCGTTGCCCGCTCGGCTCCGGCCACCGTGCTGGCGGTCGCAGCGGATGACTCGGGGCCGACGGGCAACTACAAGGCGACCACGCTGCAGTCGTCCGGCTCATGGAGTGCCGGCGGATCGACCGGCGCGTTCAACTGGTCCTACCCCATCGGCGTCCCCGCTGTCCCCACCGGCCTCCAGCCCAGCGTCTCGCTGGACTACAACTCTCAGTCGGTGGACGGCCGTACCGCGGCTACGAACAGCCAGCCGAGTTGGGTCGGTGACGGCTGGAACTGGGAGCCCGGCTACATCGAACGCCGCTACAAGCCGTGCAACGACGACAAGGACGGCGGGACCAACACCACGAAGGTCGGCGACCTGTGCTGGTTCACCAACAACGCCACCATGTCGCTCGGCGGGAAGAGCACCGAGCTGGTCTACGACAAGGCGGAGGGCTGGCACCCGGCAACTGACTCGGGTGAGAAGGTCGAAAAGCTCACCGGCGCTTCCAACCCGGACAAGGGCACGGCCGGCGTGGACGGTGTGGGTGAGCACTGGAAGGTCACGACGGCGGACGGCACCCAGTACTTCTTCGGGCTCAACAAGCTCCCCGGCTGGCGCGACAACGGCACGGCTGCTGACGACCCGGTCACCAACTCGGTCCTGACGGCCCCGGTCTTCGGGAACCAGAGCGGCGAACCGTGCTACAACGCGTCCTTCGCATCCGCCTGGTGCCAGCAGGCCTGGCGGTGGCAGCTCGACTACGTCGTCGACCCCCGCGACAACGCGATGGCGTACTACTGGAAGACAGAGGCCAACAACTACGGCCGCAACGTCTCCGAGACGACCGGCAAAGCCACGGTCACCCCGTACGACCGCGGCGGTTACCTCGACCACATCGACTACGGTCTGCGATCCGGCAGTGCCTACACGGCCAAGGCCATGGGCCAGGTCAAGTTCGACGTCGCCGAACGCTGCCTCACCGACTGCGGCACCTTCGACGAGACAAACGCCAAGAAGTGGCCGGACGTCCCCTTTGACCAGTACTGCAAGGACGCGGCAACCGAGTGCAAGAGCCAGTACTCGCCGACCTTCTGGTCCCGCAAACGCCTGACCGGCATCACCACCAAGATCCTCACCGGCGGGGCCTACAAGGACGTCGACACGTGGGCACTCAAGCAAGCCTTCCCGCCCTCGGGTGACGGGGTCTCCACCCCGATGTGGCTGGACTCCATCACCCGTACCGGCAAAGCCGGCGGTTCCGCACCGCTGCCTGCCGTGACGTTCAGCAGCGTCCAGAAGCCCAACCGCGTCGACAAACTCGGGGACGGACTCGCCCCGTTCATCCGTCTGCGCATGTCCCAGATCACCACGGAAACCGGCGGAACGATCGGGATCGACTACCTCGATCCGGATTGCACCACAAGCAGTCTGCCGCCCACCGACGCCTCGAACACCACCCGCTGCTACCCGGTCAAGTGGGCCTACGAAGGCGAGACCGCCAAACTGGACTGGTTCAACTCCTACGCCGTAAAACGCGTCACCGAAGGCGACAACCTCGTCGAGTCCCCCGACACCGTCACCGAGTACGCCTACCTCGGCGGTGCCGACTGGGCCAAGAGCACCGACGAGTTCACCAAGGCCGACGACCGCACCTACTCCGTCGCGCGCGGATTCCACCATGTGCAGGTACGCAAGGGCGCGGGACTCGACCCGAAGACTCTGAGCGAGTCACGGTACTTCCGGGGCATCGATGGCGCCGACGTCAAGGACTCCACCGGGGCCTCGGTCACCGACCGGGAACAGTTCGCCGGCATGTTGCGAGAAACCGCAACATACAACGGCGACGGCGGAACCCTGGTCAGCGCCACCTCCTACACCCCCTGGCGATCCAGCAGCACCGCCGTCCGCACCCGCAGCGGCCTGCCGGACCTCGAGGCCTACCTCACCGGCACCCAAGCGGAAGAAACACGCACGACGGTCACCGGCGGTGTCCGCACCACCAAGGTCACCCGCCACTTCGACGCGTACGGCAAGGTCGACTGGACCAGCTCACTCGGTGACGTCGCAAGGGAAGGTGACGAGCAGTGCGTCACCACTACGTTCGCCCGCAACACGGCGAAATGGATGCTGGAGAACGTCTCCCGAGCGGAGACCGTCGCGGTGGCCTGCGGCGCGCCGGTGACGCGCCCCGACGACATCATCGATGACGTCCGCACCCACTACGACGGTGGAGCCTTCGGAGCAGCTCCGACGCGAGGGCTGATCACCAAGGTCGAGCGCATCAATGGGTCGGGGGTCGGCTACAGCACCAGCGGCTCCACCCCCAGCACGTGTGGCACCGCCAAGAATGAACTCTGCTACGACATCTACGGCCGTGCCCTCGCGGCCGCTGACGCCAACAACAAGATCACAAGGACGGCGTACAGCCCCGCCACCGGCGAGGCCCCGACGAGCATCGTCGCCACCAATCCGCTGGGCCACTCCGAGACCACCAGCCTCGACCCGCTGCGCGGGCAGCCCGTCACGGTCAAGGACGCCAACGACAAGGTGACCACGACCGCGTACGACGCCCTCGGGCGGCTGACCAAGGTCTGGATCCCCACCCGCTCCGCGCAGACCTACCCGAACGCGCCGAGCTACACCTTCGACTACCTCGTGCGAAACGACGGCCCGCTCGTCGTCACCACGAAAACGCTGGACCACAACTCCGAATACCGCACCGGATACGCCTTCTACGACGGCATGCTGCGGCCCCGCCAGACCCAGGAGACCTCCCCGGACAAGGCCGGTCGCCTCGTCACCGAGACCTTCTACAACACCCGAGGCGAAGCGGTGCGAAGCTCCGGACGGTACTTCGCCACCAGTGCCGCGGAACCGGTGCTGGTCACTGGCCAGGAAACCAAGTACCCCGCCTCCACGGAGACGGTGTTCGACGGAGCCGGCCGGCCCACCACGGTGATCGCCAAGAAATTCGGTGACGAAACCAAGCGGACCACCAGCACCTACACGGGTGACACCACCACAGTGATCCCCCCGAAGGGCGGAACCGCGACGACGACCGCTGTCGACGCTCTGGGGCGCACCACCGAGCTCAAGCAGTACACCAACGCGGCACGCACGTCCTCGCAGTCCCTCACCTACGAGTACAACCAGCACGGGCGCCTCAAGAAGGTGACCGACCCCTCCGGAGCCGAGTGGACCTACACCTACGACACCCGGGGTCGGCAGATCGCCACCGATGACCCCGACAGGGGCCGGACCATCACGGCCTTCGACGTCAGCGACCGGCCCACCGACGTCACCGACGCCCGCGGAATCACCCTCCACACCGACTACGACGCCCTGAACCGCAAGGCGGCCCTCAAGAAGGGCAGCACCACACTCGCCTCCTGGACCTACGACACCGTGGCCAAGGGCCTGCCCTCCTCCGCCACCCGCTACAACGGCGCCGACGCGTACGTCAACGAGATCACCGAGTACAACGACCTCGGCCAGCCCGTCGGAACCGCCGTCACCATCCCCGACAGCGAAGGCGCCCTCGCAGGCACCTACGAGTGGTTCAACTTCTACGACGACAACACCGGCCTCCTCATGGAGACCGAGCACCCCGAGATCGGCGGGGTGCCGGCCGAGTCGGTGTCCAACACCTATAACACCGGCGGGCTCCTCGACTGGGTCTACGCGGGCGACGACCCCCTCATCGCTGACAGCACCTACGACCACTACGGGCGGGTCATCCGCCAGGAGCACGGCGAGTTCGGCCGACAGCTCGTCGCCACCAACGTGTTCGACGACCACACCGGGAACCTCACCCACAGCTACACCGACCGCGAGGTCGCACCCCAACGTGTCGAAGACACCAGCTACACCTACGACCCGGCCAACAACCTCCTGGCCATCGCCACCGCATACGGCCAGGACGCAACCCGCACTACCGACACCCAGTGCTTCACCCTCGACGCCCTACGACGCGTCACCGAAGCCTGGACCAACACCGGCACCCAGTGCGCCGCAGCACCCGCAACATCCGTCGTGGGAGGCCAGGACGCCTACTGGACCAGCTACACCTACGACGCCGTCGGCAACCGCAAGACCGAGACCCAGCACAAAACCGCATCCGGGCCGGCCGCCGACACCATTCGCACGTACACCGCCCCCGCAGCCGGCACGCACCAGCTTCCCGCCGTCACCCAGACCGGCACCGGGGCCCGCACCGAGATCTACACCTACGACGAAGCGGGCAACACCAAGGGCCGCAAGTTCGGCAACGACTCCACCGAGGTACTGGCCTGGGACGACGAGAACCACCTGAAATCCCTCACCAAGGTCACCGACACCACCAGCTACCTCTACGACGCCGACGGCCAACGACTGACACGCAAAGACACCACCGGCACCACCCTCTACCTCCCCGGAGGAAACGAACTCCACCTCGACAAATCAGGCAAGGTCACCGGCACCCGCTACTACAGCCCCACCGGCGAAACCCTCGCCATGCGGACCGGAAACAAACTCACCTTCACCCTCACCGACCACCACAACACCACCACCACCCAGATCACCGCCGACGCCGCACAAACAGTCACCCGCCGCAAGACCACCATCTTCGGCGCACCCCGCGGCACCCAGCCCACCAACTGGATCGGTGACAAAGCATTCGTCGGCGGCACCAACGACCAAGACACCGGCCTCACCCACCTCGGGGCACGCGAATACGACCCCCGGACCGGCCAGTTCATCAGCGTCGACCCCCTCATGGACCTGACTGACTCCCAGCAGATCCACGGATACACCTACGCCAACAACAACCCCACCACCCTCACCGACCCCACAGGCACCCGCCCCGACGGCGCATGCGGCGGCTCAAGCAGCCAATGCAACGGCAAAACAGAAACATTCACCAAAACCGCAAACGGAGGCTGGGAGTGGGACGGCGGTGATCCCGTAGACACCACTCCGACCGCCAACGACATAGCCTCGTGGAGCAACCTTGAGAACTCAGCGCTATCCGACATCAGGCATCAGGTACACAAAAAGTTCGGCGGCAAATCTGACGTAACCAGATGGATGGAAGCCTTCTGGGCCAGATACGTCGAAAGGCCCAGCCAATACTATTCACAGGAATCAAACGCAATCACCGCCTATGGCGATGCTATGGCCGTTTGCAACGACCTCGGATGCTCGGATGACCTCAGAAATTACTTCTGGGACTCCATGCTGACCGGCGTAGCCACGGAATACGGCATATCTGACGGCGGCGGCATGGGCGGAGCCCCAGGCATTGCCAGATCCATGAAGTCCGGAAAGGCGACAAGTGGGCGCCCCTCTAGCGGATCTTCCTACTGCAAGTGCTTCCTAGCCGGCACCGAGGTACTCCTGGCGGACGGCACCACAAAAAATATTGAGGATGTGAACGTCGGAGACGAAGTTCACACCACCGACCCGGAAACCGGCAAGTCAGCCAAGCGAAAAGTCACCCGACTCATCGTCACCGAGGACGACAAACACTTCAACGAACTAACGCTCTCCACCCCCGACGGCGAAACAAGACTGACCGCCACCCATGAACACCCTTTCTGGTCACCCAGCAAAAAACGATGGATCACCGCCAGCAACCTCACACCCGGCGAAACGCTACTCACCGACGAGCACACCACCGTCACCATCAAGGAAAATAGTCCCTACTCCCAGCAGGCCCGCACCTACAACCTGACGGTGGAAGACTTCCACACGTACTATGTGCTGGCGGGGCAGACTCCGGTTCTGGTTCACAATTCCGGAGGGGCGTGCAAGGAAGTAACCCTGCCTAGCTTCGACAGCTTCGAACAAGCCCGCAACAAAGCGCTTGATCTGTTGGGTGAGGTTGATCCAGCTACTCGGCAGCCGTACATCGGACGTCTCGAATCTGCGCCGACGACCTACGGCAAGGTAGTGGGATTCACTACTCGGGTTAACGGTGAATTCAAGAGGTTTAGGATGGATTACGATCCAGTGAAGGGCCCCCATATCAACGTGGAAGTCGGCAAGGGGGACTCGGCGCGTAAGTGGGCAGTGCCATGGAATGGAACGGAAGACGATTTCGCGAGAATGCTTGGCGGTAATTCGTGACGCTCGACGACGTGTACGGAACCAGGCCGGACCTCCTGCCCAAATCTATGGTTCGAGTGGTTCGTGCAGATCAGCAGGGTGGCCGACGGCTGACTTGGGTTGGCCGGCCGGGTGTGCAGCTGCTGAACCTGGATCAGCATCTCCAGTACGAGCGCGAAAGCCTCAGTCATTACCCGCGCAGCTCTGACGGTGCGATCGCGTGGGGCGCGGTGGCTGATGGTTTGGTGCTCAGCTCGATGGAGTCGGATTCCATCGAGCTGAGCACCGTAATCCAACAGTTCGCCCCGAGGGCTGACAGCCTAATTTTTTTCTGGGAGAGCTTGGCGGTTCCGAGTGTAGAGATGGGGCTTGAATTCTCCATCTCTCACCTGCTGGATATTGCAGAATCCGTACCGGAATTCTGGGTCTATTCCCCAGGTGACCGCATTGTGGTGGAGAGTTCGTTCTCTGGCGTAGTGACTGTGGCCCATATTCCTGTGGAAGCAGATGGCCAGAGTCCTGCGTAACGCCGTTTGACGGCAACGCTGACGGCAACGTCAGCGGACGACCACCGCTGAGGGCGGCGGCTCTTCGGAGTCGTCGCCCTCAGCCAGTGCCTCGCTCAGGGTGTCGATGGCCTGGCGCTGGAGGCGGAGTCGGACGTGGGCATAGACGCCGGCGGTGACGCCGATGTGGGCGTGGCCGAGGAGTTCCTTGATGACGACGAGGTCGACGCCCTGTTCCAGGAGCAGGGTGGCGGTCGAGTGACGGAGATCATGGAAGCGGATCGTCCGGAGTCCGACGCTATGGAGAAGGCGACGGAAGCGGCGGGTGAGGTTGCCGGGGTCGAGTGGCCTGCCCTTCGAGGTGGTGAAGACGAGCCCGTTGTCCGTCCAGCCCGTTCCGGCTACCTGACGCTCTTCCTGCTGCCGTTCCTGGTGGATCTTGAGGGAGCTGATGCATTCGGTGGGGAGGGCGATGCGGCGTTCGGAGGCGAGGGTCTTGGTGTTCAGGACAGTCAGACCCTGGCTGCGGGTGCGCTGGAGGGAACGGTGGATGGTGGCGGTTCCGCCGTCCAGGTCGAGGTCTTCCCAGTGGAGGCCGAGGAGTTCGCCCTTGCGGAGTCCGGTGCGCAGGGCGAGTTCGTACAGCGCGTGCAGACGATCATCGGCGGCCGACTGGAGGAACTGCCGGGCTTCGGTGGCGGTGAGGGGCTGGAAGCGTCTGGGGCGGGGCGTGGTGGTCTTGACGTTGCGGGCGACGTTGCGCGGCAGTTCGTCCTCGCGGACGGCGTGTTCCAGGGCGGCCTTGAGGACCGCGTGGACGTACGTCACGGTCAGCGGGGACAGCCGCTTGTCGCAGCACTGGCCGATGGCGCAGCAGGACCGCCGAACAACGTCTCGTTCCTGGGCGCAGCACTGGCAGGTGGTGCGGAGTCCGTCGAGGAAGGTGCGGACGTCGCGGGTGGTGAGTCGGGCGAGCTTCTTGGTGCCGAGGCCGGGGTTGAGGTGGAGGCGGATGGCGGCGGCGTATCGGGTGTGGGTGTTCTCCCGCAGATGGTGTACGGCGACGCCGTCCAGCCAGTACGTGAGGTAGGCGCTCACGGTGCTGTCGGCCGCTGCGACGGGGAGGCCGCGGTTGCTGGCCGCGATCTTCTCGGTGAGCTTGGTCATCGCGTTTTTGCGGGTGGTGCCGTAGACGCGGACGCGCTTGCGGGTGTTGCCGGGGGCGAGGACATATCCGGCGGCTTCCCAGCGTCCGTCCTTGCGCTGGTAGACGGTTCCGTCGCCGTTCGCACGGGCACGGGATCGGCGGGATGAGGCGGGGCGAGGTGTGGTCATCAGGCGGCGGCTTCCTGTTCGAGGCGGGTGCGGATGAAGTCGGTGAGGGCGTGGGCGGGGATGCGGCGGGCGCGGCCGAGGGTGATCGAGGCGAGCTGGCCGGAGCGGAGCAGGTCGTAGACGGCGGAGCGGCCGAGCTGGAGGCGGGCCATCACCTGGGGCACTGTGAGCAGATCCAGCACCGGGACCGCTTCCGGGTGGAGGCCCGCGAGCGGAGGCGAGGCCATCAGCAGCCCCCTTCGGCCGTGAACTGCCGTTCCAGTTCCCTGCGGTGCCATACAGCGGCGGCGAGGAGGTTCGCGCCGGGGCTGTAGCCCGCGCCGTTGTAGTCCCAGTGGCCGATGACGAGAGTGGTCGTCGGGTCCGGCTCGGGCAGGCCGGCGCGGGCGCGGGTCTGTTCGGTGCGCCAGGTGCGGCGGGCATCGCGCAGCGCGCCGAGGGTGGTCGAGTAGGAGCGGGATTTGGTGGAGAAATGGCCGCGGAAGCCGAGCATGTGCGCCCACTTCCAGAGCTTGAGTTCGGCGAACTCCGGCAGGCGGCCCAGCTCCCAGCAGGTGCGGATCATCTGCCGCACGTGCCGGGCGACGGCGAGCCGGGGCAACGGCCGGGCCTGCCCGGTGCCGTCGCACGCGCTGCACGGGAGCGCGGTCCCGTGGGGCAGGAGAGTTGCGCCGCGTCCCTGGCAGGGGCGGCAGAACAGGGAGCGGTCCAGGGTGCCGGAGGCGTCGGCGGACTTGGTGGCGTACTTCGCCACGTAGGCGGACACGGCCTGATCGCTGAATTCGGCGTCGGTGCCGAAGGCAGCGATCTCGCGCACGTCGAGCTGCTGGCCCCAGCCAAGTTCGCGTTCCCCGACCGCGTCGGAGTCGACGGAGATCCGGGCGCGCGGCGCGGCAGCGCGGATGGCGTCGGTGAGCACAGCGACGGTGGCATACGGGGGCGGGGGCTGGGTGCTGCCGTCGGGGCCGTCGAGGCGGATCACGGCGTGGAAGTGGGCCCGGGGGTAGACGATGAACCAGCCCAGGAGCGACGCGGACCGTATGCGCCGCCGGGATCTCCACGACGCGGCAGCAGGACTGACCGGCCCGCGCCTGCTGCCGTGGAGTACCCCCGACGGAAAGCCCTGCTACCTCAGCACCGACGGCCGCGGTTACCTCTCCACCCTCGCCGACAACATCGAGTCGGTGCAGCTCGGCATGGGCAAGGAGCTGCTGGAGTACGCCCGAGATACCACGGTCCCCGGCGCGAAGATCCTCTCGGCCACCGAATACCGCTGGCTGGCCTGCCGCCTGACCGAGGCCCTGGCCGACGCACTCCGGGTCGCTGACTCGCGCGGGCGACGTCTCCCGGATGCGGAGGAGGAAGAGGCCGGCGGTGAGGTCTGATCCCGCGAGCAGCGACGCACCGGCCCGGGGGCGCTACCGATTTCGCGAGTACCGCGTGACCACCGCCCCCGATTCGCTGGCCCTGCCGGTCTTCGCGGCGGTCTGCATCACCGGCGAGGAACACGACTGCGGTGCCACCTCCGGCACCTTCCACGAACCGGACGAGCTGACCCGCTGGATCGCCGGGCACTGCGCTGCCACCGGCCACGAGCTGTACGAGCAGACCACCCACACCGTTCTTTGCGCCGAACCCCGCGCATGGCAGTAAAGTCCCTTGCGCCAACGACTCCGCGCCACCGGCAGATCGACCGCCCGGCCCGAACCGCCTGACGGCAGTAGCGACGGCAACACCCACGGATTTCCCCGCACAATCACGAACACCAGCGGAACCCGAAACCGCCGCTGATCTGCGAATACGCAGATAGAGAGGGGTCGCGTAGCACACGTACTATGTGCTGGCGGGTGAGACTCCGGTCCTCGTGCACAATTCGAACGGCCTGTGTGGGCCAGGGTTCAGAACTGCATCACAAGCCGGGATCAGCCCGAACGATGCGCGGCGTATTCAAAATGCTGCCGATAAGGCCGGGCAGCCGGTCATTGTAGTTGGAAGCCGCGCGAACGGAAGCGCTAACTCGGCATCGGATTGGGATTACATTTTGTCTGGCTCGTCGAGGTCTCGGCATAGTCAGCAGAGCTCCCTGCCAAGGGGGACCGGGGATGGCGAAGGAAGTGGCCGAGGGCGCGACTTCTGGCAGAACTACAATCCAAGTCGGCCAGACTATGCAGAATTGGACCCGAGTAAGCCCTATGTCATATTCGAGCCCCGGAGCCGGTGATCAATTGAAAGCGTCGGAGCGAATCATCAACGAGGTTGCCCAGGGTCTCCTTGACTTGGAGCAGGGGGTGAGCTGGTTCTCTTCCCTGGAGCAGGTCGAGCAAAAGGCGGTGCTGCATGAAGTGGTTCGCCACTCCATGCAGGCCCACGCAACGGCGGAGGACGGCCGAGAGGGCGTTTTGCGATCCGGAGTGAAGCCGACAGCAAATCCCGCTGTTCTGATCGTCAGGGAACCGCCACTCCAGCAAATGGGAAAGATCATTAACCTTCCTCAAGCTGAGTACGTGAAGGCATTCCGCGTCCTCCTTTCCACTTTCGTCGTGGCGGATACGCGGCGGAGAGAGCTGGAGTGTCGAGGAAGTTGCAGCCACGCTTGGCATAACTTGACATAGGAGTGATCGGCGGGCCTTGCGGCCTCTCGATAGCGCCATCAAGTACCGGTCACTACGACTACCTGAATTCGGGTCGGCGTACAAAATGGGAGCCCCCACCAGGCAAGTACTTGGTGGGGGCTCCCGGTCGTTTGACGGCAACGGTGACGGCAACGTCAGCGGACGCTTGCCGCGGAGGGCGGTCTTCTCGGTCGTCGTTGCCCGTGCCGAGTACGTCGTTGAGGGTGTCGATGGCTTGGCGTTGGAGGCGGAGTCGGAGTCGGACGTGGGCGTAGACGCCGGCGGTGACGCCGATGTGGGCGTGGCTGAGGAGTTCCTTGATGACGACGAGATCGACGCCCTGTTCCAGGAGCAGGGTCGCGGTCGAGTGTCGGAGGTCGTGGAAGCGGATGCGGCGGAGGCCGGCCCGGTTGAGGAGTCGACCGAAGCGGCGGGTGAGGTTGGCGGGGTCGAGAGGGCCGCCGGTCGGTGTGGTGAAGACGAGCCCGCTGTCTGACCAGGCAGTGCCAGCGACTCGACGCTCCTCCTGCTGGCGTTCCTGGTGGGTCTTAAGGGAGCTGATGCACTCGGTAGGGAGGGCGATGCGGCGCTCGGAGGCCAGGGTCTTGGTGTTCAGGACGGTCAGACCCTGGCTGCGGGTGCGCTGGAGGGAACGGTGGATGGTCGCGGTGCCGCCGTCGAGGTCGAGGTCTTCCCAGCGGAGGCCGAGGAGTTCGCCCTTGCGGAGTCCGGTGCGCAGGGCGAGTTCGTACAGGGCGTGCAGACGATCATCGGAGGCCGACTGGAGGAACTGTCGGGCTTCGGCGGCGGTGAGGGGCTGGAAGCGTCTGGGGCGGGGCGTGGTCGTCTTGACGTTGCGGGCGACGTTGCGCGGCAGCTCGTCCTCGCGGACAGCGTGTTCCAGGGCGGACTTGAGGACCGCGTGGACGTACGTCACGGTCAGTGGAGACAGCCGCTTCTCACAGCACTGACCGATGGCGCAGCAGGACCGCCGAACAGCGTCTCGTTCCTGGGCGCAGCACTGGCATGTGGTGCGGAGGCCGTCGAGGAAGGTGCGGACGTCGCGGGTGGTGAGCCGGGCGAGCTTCTTGGCGCGAGGCCGGGGTTGAGGTGGAGGCGGATGGCGGCGGCGTAGCGGGTGTGGGTGTTCTCCCGGAGGTGGTGAACGGCGACGCCGTCCAGCCAGTACGCGAGGTAGGCGCTCACGGTGCTGTCGGCCCTCGCGACGGGGAGGCCGCGGTTGCTAGCTGTATTGATCACGAGCGTTGTTGACACGGGGGTCTTGATCAAAGGCGAAGACCTCCGGTGTGGTGGAGCTGTCTAAGGGATTGCAGATCATTAACACGTTGTTTTGATCTTGTTGTCATTGTCGTCGGTCTGTGCCTGGACCCGGGCCTGAAGGGTGGCGAGGGCCGTGGGTGGGGTTGTCGCCGGTGGGATGGTGATGCCGCGTGCCTCGAGCAGTCGCCGGTTCTTCAGGAGGGTGCGGTGCATCGCGGTGCGGCTGGTGCCGAACAGCACGGCGAGGGGTTCCGCGGCCAGGGCGGCCCGCAGGTGGAGCACGGTGGCCAGGACCTGGTCGGGGAAGGCCAGCCGGGGCGGGCGGCCGCGCCGGATATCCCCGTCCGGGGCCAGGCTCTCGGTGAGGTCGTTCAGTTGCTGGAGGGTCATCCCGGTCAGTGCGGGATCGGAAAGCAAAGCCTGGTTCCACTCCGGATCCGGCGTCTGCGGGGCCCGGGCCGCCGGGATTACAGGTGATGGCTGGGGGTGCAGTGCATAGTTCCAGGCGCCTTGGAACGCGTGCCGGGTCAGCGGCAGGGCGGCCATCTCCGCGTCTTTGATGCGGACTCCGGTCGGGTAGGTGTTGGTGTCGAGTTCGGCTCTCACGCGCAGTCCGGTCCGGGTGGTGGTCGCGGCGATCGACTGCACGATGACTTCGTGGCTGGTCAGCGGGCGGCCGCTCCAGTTCATGGTGATGTGCGAGAACAGCCGGTGCTCGATCTTGTTCCACTTCGAAGTGCCCGGTGGTAGGTGACACACGGTGATCGTGAGCCCGGGCCGACGGAGGCGAGGAGCGAGTCGATCGCGTCGAAGTCACTCACCGGAACGCTCCCTTCAGATGTAGGTGACGGGGTTGCGGGACAGGTGCGGGCTCTTGGTGGCCCGTCCGACACGGTCGTCGCCCCGCAGCAACTCCCCCTGGAGGGCGTAGCGGTCGCCGTGCTTGGAGATCCCGGTGATCGTCGCGACGGCGAGGACAGTGCCCTCGGTGTTGATGATCTGCACCTCGTCCTGGGCGAGAGCGCGGTCGGCGTTGAACTTCCAGATGCCGCGACTGACCTCCCAGACTTCGTCCTCACTCATGCCGGGGCGCCATCCGATGGTCGACCGCCCGAGCATGTCGTCGGGGTCCGCCTCACGCTCGGGGCCGATCTGGATCTGCAACACCTGTCCACCTCCCAGAACCTGAACTCTTCAACTTGTTGCAAAGTTACCACCCAACATTTAACTTTGCAACAAGTTCAGAAGTAACCAACTCAATTGACTCCAGCACGACTTCACCACTCCGACCCTCGACACAAAGGAGACCCACTCCATGACCATGGCGCACGACGAAGCACCGCGCGGCATCCACACCGACACCTGCTCCACCTGCTGCGCGACCGGCGCGGAGCTGACCCACATCCGGTTCACCGACGACTCGGACATCCGCCGCCGCAGCGAGTGCGGCAACCAGAACAAGCTCGGAATCCGGGTGCATGCCCGGCCCGGCGAAGTAGCACACCCCGGCGCCAACTGATCCCCCGCCCCAGCCCTCGGGCCTCCGCCCTCCGCCAGCCCGACGGCAGGCGGAGGCCCGTGCGCACGCTTCCCACTCAGACCCCGAAGCCCCCGCGGCTCCGGACCCGGCCGCCTTGCCCCCAGCCCGCTTCCCGCGCCCTGCGCACGAACTCCCGCCCTCCCCGCGAACGCTCAGTCCGCGCCACCCGCCGAGCGCCACGGACACCTCCGAACACAGCCAGTCCGGATCAACCTCCACCCGCCCCAGGAACCCTCACTCCAGATGGAGCCTTCTCCCACCGTGCAGGCCAAGCGCTATTGAACGTCCGCTTCAGCGTCTCTCAGCTACCTACATCTACACAGGCCAGGCCGCGAACACAGCTTCACCATGAACGAGAAGGCACACTACGGCCCGGTGTCGGCGTAAAGAGTGATCTGGACCGCCAGAACGGCGACGGCCACGACCTCAAGCAGGGAGATGACAAGCGGGACGGCCGCACCCGCTCCGTAGACCCAGAAAACAGTCAAAGCCGCCAGCGGTACCGCGGCAAAAGCGGTGAGATCCACCGCGCACTGGATTACCTTGCGCTGGGCCCGGCGGGTATCGCGTCGGTGCGCCGCCTCCCATCCGAAGAGGCTTTCCGGTTCCCCTGCGAGTGCGCTCAGACGGGGCCCGAGATCGGTCCGTATGTAGCGGCCGATCGCGCTGATCTTCTCGTCGTTCACCAGGTATGTCCACCCCAGGACGGACGTGGCGGCGGGCAGTGCCAGCAGCAGTTCGGCGTGGCGTGTCTGGGCAGCGCCGATCAGTACCGTCACCATCGCGGCCAGGGTGACGTAGAGGAGGTTGTCCCGGAAACCTATCCGGGTCTTCTGTTCTTCCTTCACTCTGTCGTACTCAGCCAGGAGCAGCTTGCCAATGGTGATGTCATCTGTGGCTGTCACGCCTGGTCCTAGAGGTTCGGGGCGAAGGTGCGTCGACGGCCAATTCTGTACCCGCCAAGGAGTGGTGGGAAGGAAATCAGAGGCCGTTCCGATGTGGTCGGGCTGATCAACTCGAGAGCGGCGCCGAGGGTGGGACGGGGCCGCGGCGAGGCGGCGGTAGGCTCAGCAGACGTTGCAGTTGTGAGGGGAACATCCTTTGCTCGTAGGTGAGTTCGGTCTACATAATCCGGTCGTTGTGCTGACGGCTATCGGTCTGGAGTACGAGGCTGTGCGTGCACACCTCATCGATCCGCGCCGAGTGGTGCACGAGGGGACATGGTTCGAAGCCGGTGAGGTCGCAGGTTCGGGTCATCAGGTCGTTCTCGCGGAGGTGGGACCGGGGAACCGGCCGACGGCGGTGATCGCCGAGCAAGCAAGGACTCGGTTCACACCCCGGGCAATCATCTTCGTCGGGGTAGCAGGCAGCTTGAAGCCCGACGTGAGACTGGGCGATGTCGTGGTCGCGAGCAGGATTTATGCGTACGACGGGGCCAAGCACGTATCCGACGAGGTGCTCGCACGCCCGGCGGCCTGGGCGGCCTCGCACGATCTGCTGCAGGCCGCGAAGCATGCGCTGCGCGGAACCGAGTGGACCGGCCGCGTACGTGCGGGAGCCTTCGAGTCAGACGGTCCGCCTACGGTGCACTTCAAACCCGTCGCGGCTGGTGAGACCTTGCTGAGTTCGATGGATTCCGAGCTGCGTGAGCGGCTCACCCGTGTCTTCAACGATGCGGTGGCCGTGGAGATGGAAAGCGCAGGGCTGGCCGATGCGGCTGCTATCGGCGGAGTCAAGACCCTGACGATCCGGGGCATCAGCGACTACGCTGACGGCGCGAAAGCGGCGGCCGATGCTCGCGGTATGCAGGGGGTCGCCGCGGCCCACGCCGCAGCAGCGGCGATGACTGCTCTCGCTGCCCTTCCCCTCGGCGTCGGTGAAGGCGGTGTCGACGGGCAGGGCTCCAGCACATCTGATGGTGCTGCGGTGCAAGGGCTGACGCAAGTCAACACGGCGGACCGCAAGGGTGTGGTCAACGCCGTTCAGAACGGCTCGCTCACCATCAACCATCACGGGCCGCAAGCGACCGAGCGGTGAGCGG
Source organism: Streptomyces sp. NPDC005899 (assembly GCF_040629645.1). NCBI lineage: Bacteria > Bacillati > Actinomycetota > Actinomycetes > Kitasatosporales > Streptomycetaceae > Streptomyces > Streptomyces sp. NPDC005899. Next base: position 26,334 of record NZ_JBEXWB010000046.1, read on the forward strand.
GGGCGACGAGCAGACCGATGGTCCGCAGCCCGGAAATCCGCACCCCGTCGAAGACCTTTCGATGGCACAGACCAATAGCGCCGATACTGGTGGCACGGTCAACGCCGTCCAGCACGGCAACCAGACCATCAACAACTTCCTCGGACCTGATGCGCAGCGGCTCTTCACGCAATGGGAGAGAAGTCTGCGGCGCACTCCCGGCACGTTGAGCATCGCTCCGGACCAGGTACTGGCAATGGAACGTGAGACTCCGTTGGCCTCCCTGACCGACGCCCTCAGCACGGCCCAGGCAGGTCATGTGCTCCTCGTCCGAGGGGAACCCGGTGTCGGCAAGACCACCCTGGTCTTGCGGTCCATCGACGAACTGCGCGCCCGGTCCGTACACGTCCTGGCGGCCGCTGCGCCGGCAATGTCCCCGTACGCGGGCGGCTTGGACGAACTCATCCACGCACTCGGGGCCCAGGACGGCACATCGAAAGTATCTGCTCCTCACGGAATTCTGGTCCTGGACGGTGCTGAAGCCGCTCAGGAGGGGCTCGAAAGCCTCGTCGTGGAAGCCGTGGAGGCAGCCATGGGTGCCGGGCTCACCGCTGTTCTGGTCAGCCGGGACGACGCGGCGGACACTCTCCGGGACCTGCTGGACCGGGCTGGATGCACAGATGTCGGCGAAGTCATCGTGCCGTCCTTGGACGACCGGGAGATCGCCGAGATCCTGGCCTCGGCGCCGGAGTTGACACGGCTCGCCAGTGACCCCCGATCACGCTGGCTGCTGCGCCGGATCGCCCTCATCGATCTGCTGCTGCGCTCCGTCAGGCGGGGCGCAGCACTGCCTGCGCAGCTGGCGAGTGAGGCCGAGGTCTACACCCATGTCTGGCTCGCGTTCGTGCTGAACAACCAGCGGATGGCCAACGGGGTAGTGCCCGAAGACCGCGGAGCGGCGCTCGTCTCTCTGGCGGAAGGACGGCTGACCGGCCGCCGCGCACCGCCCCTCCCCGGCCCCGCGCTGGCTTCACTGCGCTCCGACGGCATCCTCGCTCCGCTCGGCGAGTTGTCGGCGACTTCGAACGAGGAGCACACTTTCGCCCACGATGTACTGCGGGACTACGCCACCACCAAGCGTCTGCTGCTGGACGACGGCCTGTCCCTGCTGGACCTCCACGGGCCGCGGTGGGCCGTTCGCGCCGGCCGTATCTTCTGCCAGATCAAGCTGCGGTCCGGGGTGGATACGGCCGGAGGGTTCCTCACGCGGTGGAACCAGGTGCGCCAGCAGTTCAAGCAGCTGGCGGCCACGCACGGATCGCGGTGGAACGAGGTTCCCTGGGAGGCGGTGCTGTCCTCAGGGTGGTGCGCCGAGGCTCTCACCGCTCTGGCCGAGGACCTGGTGCGCCGCCCCGAGCTTCTGAGCGAGCTGCTGCGCTGCGTGACGTTGCGCTTCGGTGAGGACGGGACTTGCGATCCGCTCGTCGCGGCCCCGGTCGTCGCCTGGCTGGCAGAGCACACGGATGTCTTCACGGACTACCGCAGCGAGCCGTGCGACACGCTCATGGTGACGTGGCTGCGTAGTGTCTCCGAACAAGAGATCCTGGGGGACAGCGTTCCGGACTGCCGGCCGGTGCGCGTCCAACTGCGCGAGGCGATGTTTCGATCGGTGCCCAAGTTCCCCACGCCCGCGTTCATCGAGGCGCTGGCACTACTCGGTGCGGATCGGGACGACGCCGCCGACACCCTGCTGCGACGGCTGGCCCGCGAACGCGCCCACACCTTGATGCCAGCAGTGGACCGTGGCGGGTCTGCCCGGTGCCTCGCCACGACGAACCCGGCGCTGCTCACGGAGCTCGCGGCGGCCTACTACGCGCCGTCGGCGGACCCGCTGCGTCTGCGTGGTGAGGTGCGGGGCCGTTCAGCGGGAAAGCATGAGTACCTCGGCATCCGCTCACAAGGGCAGGCTGCCTGGTGGCGGGGGCCGTTCTTCTCCCTGCTGCAGACGGATCCCGCGCGCTGCATGGGGCTGATCAACACGCTTTTGGCTGCCGCCGTCCGGCCGGAGGACCGGTACAAGAGCGGAGACGAGCCGGATCCGGACAGCGCTTCTGCCCCGGCTCTGCGTGGCGACTTCCTGGGAACGGGAGACTGCGAGTATCCCGGCCGCGGCGACGCCTGGTCCTGGTATCGAGGCGCCCTGAACGGCCCGCAGCCGTGTATGAGCGCGCTCATGGCTCTCGATCGCTGGCTGGACCAGCTGGTCCAGGGCCGTGTCATGCCAGCTCGCAGGGCTGCGAAACTGGTTCTCAGACGGGTAGGGACCGTGGCCGGGGCCGGCCTCGCCTACGGCATTTTGGTACGGCATCTGGACGAGATCAGCGACGAGCTGGACGGCTTCCTGGCCTCACCCCTGGTCTGGGAGCTTGAGAACGGTCGCACCGTCGCCGACATGATGTTCCGCAGGAGTAACGAGCTCCCGGGCGAGGAGCACCTGAAACTCTCCCCCGCCCAGGTGGCGATGTCTCTGGTTATCGATGCCAAACGACGTGGGGACAACGCGGCCGCGGCACGATTGCAGGCCGTTGCAGGACGGCTTCATTCAGCCGCGACCGATGTCATTGATGACCTGACACTCAGATTCTGGGCCGATCACCTGGACTGTGAACGTTTCGTTCTGGTGAGAGACGGCGGTCAGGCGGCCATCGAGGTACAGCCGTCCGAGGCCATCCGGCAGGAGCTTGAGCGGCGCCGTGGCCGGTCGGACCTCACGTCCAAGCAGTATTGGGCTTGATCCGCTTTGACGAACATTCGAGATCTGGGGTTCAGCCCCGGGAGGATGTCCATCATGGAGAGCATGGGGAAGAAGAAGCCTCGCCGCCCTCGTCGTTCGTTCACGCCGGAGTTCAAGGCCGAGATCGTCGGGCTGTGCCGACGGGGTGACCGCTCGGTCGGTCAGGTCG
>NZ_JBEXWB010000047.1:0-29242 GCF_040629645.1 Streptomyces sp. NPDC005899
GGCCCGATTGACCCCCATCGAGTACGAAGCCATCATGACCCCACCCGCAGCCCTGGCTGCATAAACCCACTGTCACCTACTCGTGCAGCAGTCCCCTCCAGTCTCCATCTGCCGCGGCAGGTGGGGCTGCGACCGCCCCGGTGACCGTGACCCTGAAGCTGACGTCAATCAGTGAACCTAGGCTGCCGCCAAGCAACTGCCGCAGAGCGTCTTCCTCCACGCGCACCACCTTTTTCGCCAGCCTGCTTGCAACAGCCTGGGGATCACTCTCCGGACCGGCTCGCCGCCACGAGTACCAGGACAGCCCCAAGGCCACTGCGCCGAAGACAGCACCCCAGACACTTGAAACCTTGTCCGCAGTGTCGAACCCGTCCTTCACCGAAGCCAGCCCGATGAACAGCCCGAGCACACCCAAGCTGGCCAGAAATACCGCCGCCGTGCGCCACGCCCGCCTCCAACTACGCATGTCTAGCAATTCTGCCGCTCAGATGCCGCTGTTCACCAGGCAAACAGAGAAGTTGGTGCGTGACAGCGAGTGAAGTTTCGTGCCGAGCGGATGACATGCTCCGGGTGTGGCGATTGGTCGATCGGGCGGTGCCCCGCGCCGCCAGGCTGCCTGTGACGACAGAGATGCGCGTCCGCCTGAAACGTCCCCGAGTCCCCGGGGCCTGGGGTGGGAAACGGTGGCCTTTCACGTCGGTGTCCAGTGGTGACATCCCTCTCTTCGGCACCACCTCGCCCGGATGCCACGACGGTCCTCACTCATGATTCTGTGCTGCGATCCATCCTGAAGAAGGATCCCGGCTGACCTGCATTCTGCGCGGCACCGCACCCCTTCCCCCGAGAACCACGCAGTCCCCGCCAACTGAGTAGCCACCGGCAACCGACTGGATCCGGGGCCAGCTCGGTCTTGGTGGGCTGACTCCGGCGGCCTCTGCCCGCGCCCGACGGCGCCCCCCTCGACCCGTCCGCCGGGCGGGCGAGGAACAGAGAGACAGCGGCCCGAACCTACGACGTTGCCGCGTCCCGCTGCGCCCGCTTGTCCCGGAGCCACTTGCGCGAACTGACCCCCGCCGGTTCGCTCTCCCACCTCACCTCGTCCGCGGCAGCCCTCCGACTGGACGGCCGCGTGCCCGGTGGCCAGGCGGGCGTACGCGAGAGCCTTGGCCACGGTCGACAGGACGGTGGCGGCGAACCGCGAGTCGTGCTGGTCCGCGACCGCCACGGCGAACGCATCGGGGAACGCCATCTCCGCCCGGGAGTTGATCATCTCCCACTCGACGTGCCCGATGCCGTCCACGGCGACGGTCTGGGGGATGAGGAGGGTGGCGTGAGCGCGGACCTCCCGGTACAGGCCGGGACTCTCCGGACTATCGCGGTCGAGATGGTCCTCATGGCCGACGGTCACGTGTACCTCGTAGCCGGCCCACGCGAAGCGGGCGGTGCGCTGCGCAGTGAGGCGCACGTCGGCGAGGGACGGACCAAACTTTGACGGGTCGGTCTGCCGCAGGCCGGGGAATGCGTCCAGACCCGCAACGGTGGCCGGTGCGGTTCGCCTGGTGACGCCGTCCCCGCGCACGCGGGGCAGAAGGCCGGGGCTCCCGGCTGCACCAGGACGACAGGCGAACTCCCTGCGGGATGACCCTTCGCCAACATCCGCCGGACTGTACGCAGCTTGCTGTGAAGGTCTGCATGCAGTTCTGTGGTGCGCAGGGACGGCCCACCGACGACGCGCCGGCGCGCGCCGGCACAGCCGTGGGCTGTCAGTCCTGCTGACACGTTGACGTCGGCTGCGCAACCGACACTTCACGAAGATGCGACCCAGAACGGACTCGCGCACGCTGGGGTCGGTGCGCCGGGCGCCGGCGGCCTTCCCCCACCACCTCCGCCCGGCCACGGACGCCTCGGCACCCACGCGCTCGGTCGACGCATGGCCGCACCGCGCCCTTGATCAGCCTGCTTCGGTCAAGGCTGCGCGCGCGGCGGCGAGAATCTCCTCGGAGAGCGGGGAGCCGTTGGTGGCCCGGGACAGGACCAGCGCGCCGAACAGGGTGCAGAGGCGGACGATGCCGTCCTGGTCGTCGGTGGCGAGGAAGCCGGCGAAGTCGGTCACCCCCTCGGTGTAGACGCGACGGGCCTCGCGCCCCCCGCCTTCGCGCGCGATGTCGGAGGCGAGGGCTGCGACCGGACAGCCGTCCGCCGGGCCGTCACGGTGCTCGACGGAGAGGTAGGTGTCGATCAGCACCTGCTGGGCGGCGTCGCGCCGCCCTTCGTACCGCTCGAGTCCATCGGTGTAGCGCCGGGCGAGCTCGGCGAAGGCGTGGGCGGTGGCCTCGTCGACGAGCGCCTCCTTGGAGGCGAACTGCTTGTAGAAGGCGCCGTGGGTCAGACCGGCCGCCTTCATCAGGTCGGCGACGCTGACGTGGGTGCCCTCCTCTCGGAACAGCCGGGATGCGGTGTCCACCACCCGCCTGCGATTTTCCTCCGCCTGCGCCTGCGATACCCGGCCCATGACCACCTCCTGCTTGGATGTCGACTGGCATCTATCGTAGACCCATGTTTAGATTGGAGGCATAATCTAAACCTCTGCGGATGGCCCACGACGCCCGCCAGGATCAGGAGTGAGCATGGAACTCAAGAACGCGGTCGCGGTCGTCACCGGCGCCAACCGGGGGCTCGGGCGACACCTGGCAGCCCAGCTCGTCGAGCGCGGCGCGAAGGTGTACGGGGCGGCCCGACGCCCCGAGACGGTCGACGTGCCGGGCGTCATCCCGCTGCGGCTGGACGTCACGGACGAGGCATCGATACGGGAGGCCGCCCGCGTGGCGTCCGACGCGACACTGCTGATCAACAACGCGGGCATCTCCACCGGCGCGACGCTGGTCGGAGGCGGCCTGGACGAAGTACGTCGCGAGATGGAGACCAACTTCTTCGGCCCACTCGCCGCGACCCGCGCCTTCGCCCCCGCTATCGAGGGCAACGGCGGCGGCGCCGTACTCAACGTCCTGTCCGCCCTCTCCTGGTTTCACCCGGCCGGCCTCGGCTCCTACGCGGCCTCCAAGGCTGCCGCCTGGGCGCTGAGCGACGCGACGCGTGAGGAGCTGGGACCGCGCGGGATCACCGTCTCGGCGCTGCACGTCGGCTACATGGATACCGACATGGCCGCCGACGTCCCCGCCGATCAGAAGGTCGCCGCCGCCGACGTCGCGGCCCAGGCGCTGTACGGCATCGAGACCGGTATGCCCGAGATCCTCGCCGACGAGACCAGCCGGTACGTCAAGCAGGGCCTGTCCGCGGCACCCCAGCCGAGCGCGGGCTGACGCTCACCTCTCCACCCCAACGCGACCGCCTCCCCGCCCCTCATGCAAGGACATCCCATGCGTTACACGGCCTTGGGACGCCGGACCGGACCGCGCGTGTCCGAGTACGCGCCGGGCACCGCGAACTTCGGCACCGGCTGGGGCGCCGGCGCCGAGCTGGACGGGGCACGCCGGATCTTCGACCGGTTCGCCGAAGCCGACGGCACCTTTCTCGACAGCGCGGGATGGCTACCAGTTCCGGCGAGTCGGAGGAAGCCTCCCTGGACCGCCTCCGAAGAGGCACCGCCGACCGCGTCACCGCCCCGGTCGTGCCGGTCGCCCGATGAGTCAACGCTGCTGAGGACGCAACGCGCCCGCACCGCAGCCAGAAAAACAACACAAAATATCTCAAAAAGTACGGCGACCATTCGGGATGCGCCCGCCGCCGAGATACCCGCCCCCCAGAAACGCTTTGCTAGGAGTGCTCCGTGAAGGCCTTCGTCCTCGAGAGGTACGGCTCCCCCTTGCGGGAGGTCGAGATGCCCGCACCGTCCCCCGCCCCCCATGAGGTGCTCGTGCGCATGGTCGCGTCGGGCGTCAACCATGCCGACGAGCGGCTCCGCTCCGGCGAGTTCAAGGCGATCTTCCCGTTCCGGCTACCCAAAGTCATGGGCGGTGAGCTCTCCGGCGAGGTCGTCGAAACCGGCTCCGCGGTACGCGACATCGCCGTGGGCGACCACGTGTACGGCTATGTCGACCTGGCAGCCACGGGCACCTTCGCCGAGTTCGTCGCGGTCGACGCCGCCACGATGGCACCCGTACCCAGGTCGGTGAGCCTGGTCGAGGCCGCGGGGCTTCCAGTCGTCGCACTCACGGCCTGGCAGGCTCTTGTCGAGATGGGCAAAGTGAAGAAGGGCCAGACCGTCCTCATCCACGGCGGGACCGGTGGCGTGGGATCGGTCGCGATCCAGCTCGCCAAGCACCTGGGCTGCACCGTCGCCACCACCGTCTCGACGGCGAACATCGCAGCCGCCCGAGAGCTCGGTGCCGACATCGTCATCGACTACCGCCACGACGACCTCGCGCAGAGCCTCGCCGGCACGCCCGTCGACCTCGTCCTCGACACCCAGGGCGGAGCCACGCTGCAGGCTTCCCTCGGTGTGCTGCGCCCCGGCGGCACCGTCATCGGCATCACGGGCCCGCCCGACCCGGCCTTCGCACGACGCATCGGCGTCAACCCCGTCGTCCGGCTCGCCATCCGGGCCCTGAGTGCCCGTACCCGCCGCCGGGCACGCGCGCTCGGGGTCACCTACCGCTTCCTGTTCATCACACCCGACAGCGCCGCGCTGCGCCAGGTCGCCGGGCTGGTCGACGACGGGGTGCTGCACCCGGTCATCGACCGGGTGCTCCCCTTCGGCCAGACCCCGCGGGCTCTCGACGAGGCGCTCGCCGGCGGCACACGCGGCAAGGTCCTGGTCGCCACCGACCCGAAGGCGGTGACCAACCGTGGCTGAGTCCGACGTCCGTCCCCGCCCGACCACGTGGGCCACGGCGCCCAACCGCCGCATCGTCGTAGGGTCGGACACGCTCGTGTACCGCGGCCTCGGCCCCGAGAACGGCGTCCCGCTGGTCCTGCTCACCTGGGCGCCACGCTCTACGAGTGGGATCCCCGATTCGTCGACGCGCTCGCCCGCGACCGCCGCGTCGTCGCGCTCGACCTCCCCGGGGTCGGCGGATCCACCGGCCGCGTCCCAGGCACCGTCGCCGCGATGGCGCGTGCGGCGGAGGGGTTCGTGGCCGCCCTCGTCCTGACCCGGATGGACCTACTCGGATTACTCGCTCGGCGGCTTCGTCGCCCAGCAGGTGGCCCTCGACGCGCCGGGGCTCGTGCGCCGCCTCGTGCCGGACCTGCGGCCTGCACGACAGGCCTTGGCGCCGTATAGGGCCCTGACCCGGTCAGCCTCGGCATCCTCCGCATCGCCGAGGCCGCGTCGCGCAGGGGAGAGCCTGGTGCCGGGCCGGCCACGGACCAGGGCGTCTGACGCGTTCGGCGAGCGTCCCGTCGAGCAGCACATACTCCGGGTCGGTCCCACGCAGAAACTTCAGCAGGCCCGGCGCCCGGTCGGCCAGGAGGCCGATGACCGCGGTGGTGCGAGCGTGGGCGGTGCCGACCGAAATGCCGAAGGCCGCAGCGATCTGGGGTAGGGTGTCGCGCTTGTGCGGGTACACCGGAGCGACGAGCGCGCGCATGTGCGGCGGAAGCTTGCAGCGGCGTTCACCCTTGTGGGTGACGATGAGCATCGTGACCCACTCGACCAGCGCATGAGGCAGGCCAAGTGCGGCAGGGTAGGGGACCAACGAGGCACCTGTGCTGATGAGTTGAGACTTCGAACATCTCCCTCAACGGCACGTGGGCCTCGTGCGTTGCGGCCTCACCGCCGTCACCCGACCGCTGGCCACTCCGACAACGCTCAATGAAAGCTGGATCGGTGCGACAGCTGGCCGTATCACCGGCTGGACAGCTACAGCGGGCTGTCTCATGATGCCCGGTGAGCCCGAAGAGCGGCACGGATGCCCACAGCGGGGGTCCGGCTTCGGCCGCAGACGATCCGTCTCTCCCGCATCGGACAGTCAGGCTGCTCAGAAGGTGGCGAGGCGGCTTCCTGGTCCGTGCCAGTCCAGGCACAGGACGGTGGCGTCGTCTCTCGGCGGGCGGCCGTCGTATGCGTCGGCGACCGCGGCGACCATCGTGCGCACGACCTCACGCGGGTGCTCGTCGGCGGTCCTGCGCAGGAGATCGGGCAGGTCCACCGTCTGAGCTTGGCGTTCCTGCATGCCGTCGGTGTAGAGCAGGAGGCGGTCGCCGGGGCGCAGGTCGAGGTCCTGGACCTGGTAGGTGTCCTGGTAGGCGACGCCGAAGGGCATGTTCACGGCCAGGCGCAGTTCGGTGACCGTGCCGTTGCGCAGTCGCAAGGGCCAGGGGTGGCCGGCGTTGATGAGCTGGGCGTGGCTGCCGTCCAGCGCGATGCGCACCAGCTGGCCGGTGGCGAAGGTGCGGTTGCCGTGGTCGAGGAGGGCCTGGTGCGTCTGGCGGGCCTGTTCGGCGAGGTCGGCTCCGGAGCGGCGGGCGCCGCGGGAGGCGTTGACCAGGAGGGTGGCCATGAGTGCGGCGCTGACGTCGTGGCCCATGGCGTCGGTGATGGACAGGTGCAGGACCTCGCTGTCGAGGCTGTAGTCGTAGGTGTCGCCGGCGATGTCGGAGGCCGGCACCAAGGCGCCGGCGAGTGTGAACTCGGGGGACTCGCAGGAGGCGGCCGACGGCAGGAGCTGGCGCTGGATCTCGGCGGCCAGGCTGACTTTCGTGGTGCGGTTGCCCCAGTAGTAGAGGTCCGTGAAACGCCGGTCGGTGACGATGATGTACGCCAGCGCGTGCGCGGCCTCCTCCACCTCGAGCAGCACATCCGGGGTGACCTGGGTGAGGAAAAGTTCCAGGACCCCGATGGTGTCGCCGCGGTTGGTGACCGGGGCGAGTACCCGTAGCCCCTGGCCGTTCTGCGAAGACACCACCGGCTTCTGGCTGCGCAGGACCTCGTCATAGACGCTGCTGCCCGAAAGAGACAGCCGCTCGGCATGGCGTTCGTCATGCGGGGCCCGTCTGTCGTTGACCCGCAGCAGGCGCCGGCCGACGACGTCGACGAACAGGAACGACACGTACGTCGCACCGAACCGGGCGCGCAGATTGCGCGCCACGACGTCGAGGGAGCGTACGGGCGCCGCGTCCTCCGCCGCAGCCAGGACTCCGGCCAGATCGATCCGCTCATCTGCCACTTCAGCCTCCATAGGTTGCGGCTTCTTCTTCCCGCGACACGGCCGAAGACAACACGACGTGATCGCCAGAAGATGGCCGCACAGGGGGCGTCACGATGTCACATGATCCCAGAGGTGACCTCTAGATCGCCGCCACCCATGCACCGGTCGCCCGTTCATGCCTGCGTCTCAGCAAGATCCGCAGATCACAGCAGTCCAACTTCGGTGGCAAACGGTCCACCTTCAGTGTCGGAGGACAGCGGGCCCCGTCGCGCGACGTGAGAAGGCCAGGTGGCGGGGATCGAGCGGGAGCCGACGGAGGTGCGGATACCCGGGACGGCGCTGGACGCCTTCGCCGCGGCGCTGAGCGTGCAGACGGGGCGATGCGGACCTGGTCCGACGGTGGCGAGTGGATGTACCCGGTGGGCGCGTGGGAGCAGCACGGCATCGCGGGCCTGGGACAGGTCACGCACCGTCTGATCATGCCGGGCGCTGTCGGTTCGCTTCCACTCGGGGGGGCACTTCGGTGTACCGGAGCGGTCCGTCACTGTCCGGTGGGAATGTGCCCCCGAACTCGTCCACGAGGCGTTCGAGCGCGTCAAGGAGGGCATGATGTTCCTCCGCGAGTTCCGGGGCTACGAAATCGACGACGTCCCGGAGCAGAGCGTCCCGGGCATCCTCGACCCCGTGTGAGACCGCGAGGGGGACGCGGCGTAGGGAGCCGACGGGAAAGCGTGTTCAGCCAGGGCGCTGTGGCTGGGAGGGCTTCGAGGATCCGTCCTGCCTTGGCTCGGTCGGATGTCGCTGCTGTCACCGTCAGTCCCTCCCTTCACACGCCCGGACGAAGGCGGTGACGGCGTCGTCCACGGTGCTGCTGTGCTGAGCGAACGCCACGGGGTCGAGGGCAGCGAGCCGCGCCGGATTTCCGTAGTTGTGGAGGTGGAGCTCGAACTGGGCGTCCGCGGCGGCTCGTACGGCTGCGTGGATTGCCTGCGCTGCCTGTTCCTCGTTCGGGGACGCGTCCAGGAGGAGTTCCCGGAGCCGGTCTCTGAGCTTCACGGTCGCCATGTCGACGTGGGCCAGGGCATCCGGCACGTGGGCCTCGGCGTCGGGTGCCGTAACGGCCAACCACTGTGGAACAGTGCGGTCTGGCCTACCTGAGCAGCCTTGAGGAAGGCCCCTGCCCGCTCCCCGGTAGCTAGGCGAGCCACGCGCATCCCTGGCCTCCACGGGACGGGTGTGCCGAACCACGATAGTTGGCACCAGGAAGGATGTCTGAACTGCGGCCCTCCCGGCATAGAGGCACCGTAGTCGTCACCAAAACGGCACGCCGCTTGTCACCCATGACAGGACCGGCAGGATTGTTGTCGCCGACTCGCTGGTCTTCCGGCGCGCTGGGCCCGTCTCGGTGTCCGCCTCGACCCTGACCACCGGCTGCGGTCTCGACCAGGCCCGCAGCCAGGCAGCCGCTTTGAGCCGACCCCGCCGCCCTATTTATCCATCGGTGGAAGCAATTCCACCGGCGCCGACACCGCCCGGTCTGTCTCCTGGCTGGCCAACGGTTCCTACCGGACACGGAAGTCTCCGCGCCCGGGCTGACGCGCCTTGGAGGACCGCTTCAGACATCCTCCCCGGCGGACCGCGACTGCCCGCAGGCGAGGGTGCGGCGCGTCACCAAGGTCTGGGGGTGCTCAGGGCCCAGGATGCGCGTCTGGTCGGCCAGCAGCTCGGTAAGCAGGACGAGCGCCCGGCCGCGGTCGCCGACCGCGCCCTTCCATCGGGCGAGGGTGTGGCGTGTCGCGAGGGTCTGCGGGTGTTCGGGGCCCAGGATGCCGGTCTGGTCGGCCAGGAGCTCGGTGAGCAGGAGGATCGCCCGGCCCGGATCGCCGGCCTCGGCCTTCCAATGGGCGCAGGCATGGCGTGTGGCCAGTCGCAGCGGATCGAAGGCGGCGAGCAGATCCCCCTGTTCGGCGAGCAGGCTTTCCAACTCGCACGCCGCCCCGACCGGGTCTCCGGCCATACCCCGCCACCAGGCCAGGCCGTAGCGGGCGGACGGAGCGGGGGGCTCCCACTGGGGCAGCGCGCCCGGACTGCGGTCGGTCGCACCGCTGCGCGCCTCCATGCGGACTGCCATCTGCCGGTCTGCGGCTCTTTGCGCGAAGCGGACGGTGCGGCGGAGCGAGAAGGACCGGGTCCGGTAGGTCAACGCGTCCAGGCGGTCGGCCAGCAGTGCTTCGAAAGCCGCGACGGCCGCCGCCGGGTCCCCGCTTTCGCCCCGCGCCCGGGCCAGACCGTAACGCGTGGCGAACGTGCTCGGAGTGGCTGCTCCCAGTACGTCCTCCTTGTCCGCCAGGAGTCGCTCGAAGGCTGTCGCCGCTCCTGCGGGGTCGCCGGCCTCCATCTGCCACCACGCGATGTTGTGGCGGACGAAGAGATGCTCGATGTCCTTGCCGCGCTCGGCTCCCTTCGCCCCGACGGAGAGGCCGGCGAGGAGCCGCTCGAAGTGTTGCCGGGCCTCCGCTGCGTGTCCGGCCTCGCCCAGCCGCAGGCCGAGGCGGTAGTGGGAGCCGTCGATGCCCGCGGCCGCCGTCACGGGTACGTGGTCGGCCACCGCCTTGGCGTTGGCCTGCAGCGCCGCCATGAGCGTGTCGTCCCGCTCCTCGACCGGCCAGACGTATTCCAGGGCCTCCGCAGCCGTTTCGGCATCGAGCCGGACCAGCAGGCCGCTCAGATCCCGCCCACCCGCACCGTCGTCGTCGGCGCGCCCGTCCCGCATGAGGGCTTCCCTGGTCGCCCGCTGTACGAGGTGATGGACGCGCACCGTTTCGTGGCGGGCGCCGGGCACGAAGTCGACGAGACTGAGCCGGTGGAGGCAGCGCAACGCGTCAGCCGCCTCCTGTTCCGTGACGACCCTGGACACCTTCTTCCGGTCCCCTCGTTTGAGGACCATTGCTCTACGGGTGATCGCCAGGCTGTTGAGCACCGGTGGTGCGGTGAGGACCTCCGTCGGGATTCCGTTGGGGTCCAGTACCGAGGCCAGCTCCAGCACGGGCCGGGCCAGCCCCTGTGGGCGCAAAGCGTCGGCACGCTCGATGGACAGGGACCACGTTGCAGCGATGACGTCGTGGTGGTCGTCGGGCAGGTTCCCGCGCTCCGGCACCACGTCGGCCAGCTCGCGGGTGCGGTCGGCCAGTCGGGTGCGGTAATCGGCACAGCTCAGGCCGAGATCGATCAGGTAGGTCACCGCCTGGGCCAGCGCCAGCGGCAGGTGTCCCAGATCCTCGGCGAGGGCGGCGATCTGCGCCGGCTCGTCGTCGCGTTGTACCGAGGCGAGCTTGGCGGTCAGGTAGTCGACGGACTCCCCGGGGGAGAACAGGCCGATGTCGATGCGTCGGCGCCCCGGCCCGCTCAGCGCGGCATCGCGTCGGCGTGTGGTGACCAGGGCAGCGCCACGGCGCCGCGCGGGCGGCCACAGGCCGTGCAGATCGCCGGGATCGCCGAGGTCGTCCAGGACGACGAGCCACCTCCTCTCGGTCGTCTGCAGCCAGGTCAGCAGTCGGCCGATCGCCTCCTCGGGATCCGAGGGGTCCGCGCCGGCGACCTCGGTGCCCGCTCGCGCGTAGGCCGTGGTGATCGCTTCGCGGCTGCTCGCGTTGATCCACATGAGCAGGTCCACCTCACCCGCTTCCCACGCCGTACGGGCGTAGTGCGCGGCGAGTTGCGTCTTGCCGACCCCGCCCGTCCCGGAGAGCAGCTGGCACACGACGGCGGTTTCGCCCTCGGCGACTGCCCGGTCCAGGAGATCGGCGGCTTCCCGGTGCTGGAAGCAGTCGGCCCGGCCGGGGACGAGACCGATCTGGCGCGGCCAGACTTCCCGCACCGGCGGCGCGTGGAACGTGACACTTCCGGCGCTGCCCACGGCCAGCCCACCGTGCTGAGCACTGATCGCCGTGTGCGCGTTGAGCGACGGCACGGCGGGACCGGATGTGGTCGCCTCTACTCCACACCCGGCGAGGGAGGGTTTCCCATGTTCACCGTCCCGATGCGAACGGCAGCGACCGAGCCGTCGCCCGCCCGGACGCTCACGTTCCCGCCGACAGCCAGGCCGTCGTCCCCTGCCGAGACGCCGCCGGCAGGGCGGGCGAATGACGCCAGCGTCGTCAGCTGGTCGGCCACTTCCGCGCGCTCGTCCGCGTCCAGGCGTCCCAGCAATTCTTCGAACCGGTCCCGCCACACGCCTTCGAGACGGCTGCGCGCGCGCTCGGCGTCGTCGTCTTCGGCGCCGCTCAGTTCCGCCGCCGCACGGTCGGCTCTGGCGAGGACGAGCTCCGCGTCGCCCCCGTTCTCCCGTCGGAGAATGCCGCCGAGCCGCGTTCGCACGCTTTCCCAGACGTCCGTGCCGGCGGCCGCGGCCACTGCGGTCCCCGCGCTTGCGGCCAGGGCCATCAGCGTTTCGTCGAGCACCGTGTCTCCCCCAAGGCAGTGCGTCCGTACGAGCGGTGACCCGCACGCGTCTGTCAGGCAACCCAGCGTACGTTCGCGGCCGTTCGATCGGAACGGCGCCCGCAACATCGACGCGGAGCGGGAGGCAGCCGCCTCGGGGAACGAGGAACCCGGGGCGGCGGGTGCACCCAACACTTCCACGAACGGGCGCAGAGCCGGTTCTGCAGGGTCCCGAGGAGAGCTGCTGATGAGCCCAGACGGGCGACCAGTTTCCGTAGTACCGGATCGACCTGGTTCGTCCCCCGCCCGGCCCCCTTTCGAGGAAGGGCGGCCGGAGGAGCCTTCCTCGCACCGGTGGCGTGCCGGTGAGCTCGTACTGCCGTCGAGTCCACCGACACGTCCCAGTCGTCGATACCGCCCGCCGCATCCTCGGCTGCCTGGACGCGGGACAGCAGCATCTGCCAGGTCCCACCAAGTGACCAGCGACGATGCCGTTTGTAGACCGTCTCCCACGGCCCGAACCGCTCGGGCAGATCCCGCCACTGCACGCCGGTCCGCACCCGGTAGAGAACCCCGTTGATCACCCGACGGTGGTCACTCCACCGACCACCACGCGCACCAGCACGAGGCAAGAACGCCTCCAGCCGAAGGTCTTGCACTCGGTGATCTTGGACGGCAGGGTGTCCGGCGTGCGTTGGTGGACAACGGACGGGACGTTCGGCCGGATGCTACGGGCCGCTCAAGCGAAGGTGGATACGGCGGGCGACATCAAGTGGCTGGTATCCGTCGATTCCACGATCGTCCGGGCCCACCAGCATGCGGCGGGGTCATGAAGAAGGGGGATCCGCGACCCGGCCCACGGCCGGTCCAGAGCTGGCCTGACCAGCAAGACTCACCTGGCGTGTGGCGGTCGGGGCCGGCCTCTCGCTTTCGACGTCACGGGCGGCAACACCAACGACTGC
Source organism: Streptomyces sp. NPDC005899 (assembly GCF_040629645.1). NCBI lineage: Bacteria > Bacillati > Actinomycetota > Actinomycetes > Kitasatosporales > Streptomycetaceae > Streptomyces > Streptomyces sp. NPDC005899. Next base: position 12,512 of record NZ_JBEXWB010000047.1, read on the forward strand.
ATCCGGTTCACCACCGTGATGGACGCGATCAGGGGGCCCCTCATCGGACCGGGACGGCCCCGCACCCGGCCCGATCCCGTCCTGGGCGACGAGGGCTACAGCTCGAAGGCGATCCGCGCCCGGCGAGGCCGCCACGGTGGCCGCCCGCCGGCCTTCGACCGTGAGGCCTACAAGCACCGCAACGTCATGGATCGGCGCTTCACCCGCCTGAAGCAGTGGCGCGGCATCGCTACCCGCTACGACAAGACCGCCCAGTCCTACGAAGCGGCCGTCACCCTCCCTTCACTCCTGATGTGGGCGTGACACTTGACGATAGAACTTGGACAAGCCGTGAAGGTCCCGACGCCAACCCGGGTGACCCTGCGCCGCTGCAACCAGACACTGGTCGGGCGTCCTGGCCAGTACTTTCGGCCACCGGCTGACGCCCGCGTCGCCCCCTGGCTATCGTCAGGGCAGTCGGGACAGGGAGGTGGCCGTGCGCGGTGCCATCAGGGGCGCGTCGCTCGCCGGAATCGCGGCGGCCGTGGCCGTGCTGGCCTCCCTTGCGGCCAACGCCGCCACCGCCCAGGAACGCTGGCCCAGCGCACTCGACCGCATCCGGCAGCAACCGTGGTGGTGGGTCGCCGGACTCGCCGTCGCCGGGATCCTCTTGGCCCTCGTCCTGGCCTGGCGCCAGGAGCGACCCGCTGCGGCCGCCGGTGATCCGCCCACTCCATCCGCGCAGACCATTCCGGACTGGGTGATCGACCGTAGCGAGCGGGCCCGCACCGTCAAGGCGGTATGCCGCACTCGGCGCGGCAGCCGTACCGTCGCCATCACGACTGCTCTCGACGGCGCCGGCGGCTTCGGCAAGACGGTCCTCGCCCGGGCAGTGGCCGCGAGTCCGCGCGTACGGCGGTATTTCCGCGGCCGGATCTACGTCGTCACGATCGGCCGTGACGTGCGCGGCCGGGCGGCGATCGCCGCCAAGGTGGCCGAGGCCACCCGCTTCATCACCGGCGACACGACGGCCTTCGACGACCCGGGGCTGGCGGGCGACCACCTCGGCAGGCTCCTGGACCGCCGCCCCCGCACCCTCCTTCTCCTCGACGACGTCTGGGACGCCGAACAACTCGGCCCCTTCCTGCGCGGTGGCGCCCGCTGCGTCCGCCTCGTCACCACCCGTGTCCCCGGCACCCTGCCGCGCGGCACCGAACGCGTTCGCGTCGACCGGATGTCCCCCGCCCAGGCCCGTGCGGTCCTCACCTGGGACCTGCCCGCGCTCTCCGAACCCCTTGTGCGCGACCTCCTGGCGGCGACCGGAGGCTGGGCCCTGCTCCTGCGCCTTACCAACCGGCTGATCAGCCGCCGCATCGCCACCGGCAGCGATCCGGAGCACGCGGCGGCGGAGACCCTGCGAGGGCTCGTCGCGCACGGCCCCGTCGTGGTGGACTCCGACCCGGCCACGCTCGACCTGGACGATCCGGCCCGCCGCGCCCAGGCCGTCCGGGCCACGGTGGAGGCGGCCCGGACCTTGCTGCCGCCCGGCAGCGGCCGGCGTCTCGCGGAGCTGTCCGTCTTCGCGGAGGACGAGGCGATCCCTGTCCCGCTGATCGCCTCCGCGTGGGCGGTGACGGGCGGCCTGACGGAGGACGAGAGTCGTACGCTCTGCGCCGCGTTCGACCGGCTCTCCCTGGTCTCGCTCACCCCTGACCACGGCGGCCGCGTCGCGATACACGACGTGCTCCGCGACTATCTGCACAGGGAGCTGGGCGAAACGGCCGCGACGGCGCTGCACGGAACGCTCGCCGACGCCTTCGGTCACCGCCCCTGGGAGTCGCCCGAAGGATACGTCCTCGACCACGCGATCGAGCACCTGCTCGCCGCGGGACGGACGGATGACGCGGAGCGCGTCGCGAGCGACCTGCGCTGGATCGAGACCCGACTTCACCAACATGGCCCCATGGCGGCCTGGGCCGACCTCTTCGACGTCCCCACACAGCACGCGGCCCGGCTCGCCGACGACCTCACCCGGGCAGCCCACCTCCTCACCCCGACCAACCCGCCCGAACTCCTGACGAACGTCCTGCACAGCCGCCTGGTGTCGCTGCCGCTGGCTCGAACGGGTCGAGGGGCGGCAGGCCGCCCTCGAGAGCGCGGGCCAGCCCCTGCTGCGCAACCGCGGTACCCCGCCGGACCTGCCAGAACCGGCGCTGCTCCGCACCTTTCTCGGCCATAGCGGACCTGTGTGGTCCGTCGGGATCCGGTCCGACGGCAGGTCGCTCGTCGCCGTCGGAGCCGAGGGGATGGCCCGAGGGCTCGACCCGGAGAGTGGCGGGGAGTTCACCCTGGACGTCCGGGGCCCTGGGCGCTTCGCCGTCCTCGCGGTCGCCCCGCACAACACCGGCATGGTGACGGGCGGCCCGGGCCGCACCTTCCACACCTGGACTTTCGACCGGGCCACCCCACCGACGCGAACCCTCGGGCCGGCCGGGGGCCGCAGGGCATCGGTGCGGGCCCTCGCGGCCTCTGGGAGACGGATCGCAACCGTCGCCACGGACGGCACCCTGGAAATCTGGGATTGGAGCGGGAACCACCTCGCCCAGAACGTCCAGCCGGGTGACCAGCACACCTGCGTGGCATTCTCCCCCGACGGTATGTGGCTGGCCGTCGGCAGCCACCGACGAGTCCGGCTGATGTCAGAGGACCTCACCCGAGTGCAGGACCGCGGTCCCACCGGCGGCGCTCCGGTGAACGCCATCGCCATCGCACGGGACGGCAGCTGGATCGTCTCCGCCGAGGCGAACGGTGATCTGCAGATCCGGGACGAGACGCCGCCCCACCACACATCCGGCATCTCCGCACACAAGGGACCCGCCACCGCAGTGGCGGTCTCGCCGGACAGCAGGTGGCTAGCCAGCGGCGGCGAGGACGGCACCGTCGCGGTGTGGGACCGGCGGACACGGGAGTGCCGCACCCGTTACAGCGCCCATACCGGTCCAGTCCACGCCGTCGCGATCACACCGGACGGCACCCGGGTGATCAGTACGGGAGAGGACGGAGCGGTACGAGTCTGGGACAGCAGGGGGCCGGAGCGCATCCGCTCCGGCGACGGCGACGGCATGTGGGCGGTCACTGTCGTCGGCGACGCCGAGCTCCTGGCCGTCGCCCACCGCGACGGAAGCACCCGGCTCTGCGACCCGTACGGTGACACCCGGAGCAGCCCTCTGTCGTCACGTCACGGGGAGTACCGAGGGCCGGTCGCCTTCGCGCCGCACGGCAGTTGGTACGCGGCAGGCCACCTGCACAGCGTCGAGATCAAGACCATTGACCAGTCGGCGGTCACGGACCCCGCCGTTCTCCCGCTGGGCCCCTCCACCACCGCGCAGGCCCTCGCCGTCTCCCCTGATGGCAGGTGGCTCGCCATCGCGGACTCGGCCGGAGCGCTTCAGTTGTGGAACCGTCTCCCGGAAGCCCGGACCGCCACCGTGCCCGGGCAGTGGGGGGCCGGCAGCCGTGCGCACGCCATCACCGTCGCGCCCGACGGGACCTGGCTTGCCGTGCTGCGCCACCGGTACCGGTCCGGCCGGACCGGTACCGAGTCCCTGGTGCAGGTAGTCCGCCTCACGGAGGGCTGCGTCGTCGCCGACCACCAGATCCACATCCACCGCGGCGAAAAACTCACCGGTCTCGCTGTCACACCCGACGGCAGCCGCCTCCTCACCACTTCCCTGACCGGAGACGTGAGCCAGTGGGACCCGCGCACCGGCGCCCTCCGGACCACCGTCACCGACCCTGACGGCCCCGTCAACGCACTCGCCGTCTCCCCCGACGGCAAGTGGATCGCCACCGCCGGGCCTCTGCTCCGCGTCTGGGACATCGTCACCGGCCGGACCGCCGCCGGCGTCCGAGCCGAGGGACCGCTGACTTCCTGCGCCTGGCTGCCCGACGGCCACGGACTCGTCGCCGTCGGCGAACGCGGCCTGTACCTGCACGAGTTCAGGCCCTAAGTGCGTTGCTCTTACCTACGCATACCTGCTGATGTCCCGAGCGGAGACAGACGAGTCGCTCTTTGCCTGCGGGCCCACAGGCCCCTCTACCCGGTCACCACGTGCCGCCACCCTCTCCACCGACACCCCGCTCGTCCACCCCAGGGCCGTTCCAGCCCTACAACCCCCACCCAGCCCCCGACATCACACCCCACCCAGCACTGACCCAGCTCGCTGGATGCGCGGTCACCAGGCACGTCGTGCCCCCGCCGTCCCCTCTCGGCGGCCTCGACCCCGAGCGGCCCGGGTGGCGTAGCCGTTGCCCCAGCTGTCGTCCCGCAGGATGTAGCTGATGGTGCCCATCGTCGGGTGCGTCGGCGCAGGGAGATCAGGCCGATCAGGTCGTCCTCGTGGATGATGCCCCGGCTCCACTGCGCGCGGGGCCTTTCAGCGGCTCGGGCGAGGGCCGCGCGGACCTTGTCGTGGGCCTGTTCGGAGGTGAGGGGCTTGCCTGTGGTGTAACCGCGCCGACGCGCCGTCCCTGGACCTGGAGGCGGTCCAGGCCCACTGCCGGCCAGGTCTTGCCGGCTGCAAGGTCCTGCGCCAACTGGTCCTGACCGACCGCCTCCAGCGCTCCCCCACCGGCAAGGCCGACTACCGCTGGGCCCGCACGATGGCGGGAAACGCGGGGGCGGAGAGATCCGTCCAGGAGCGGGTTCCTTATATTCCTGGGGCCGTCCTGGCCTCCAGGGCGGGGGACTCGGACACCCATACGTTCGCTTGTGAGCTGATATGAGAAGATTCGCGGCCCGATGGCTGCACGCGTGGGCGCCCGCTCTGGCCGCCGTCCTGCTCGTCGGGGGCCAGGCGACGCCCGCCGTGGCCCTCGTCCCCGGGGACCCGACGGCGACCGGCTACACCCGCGAGTCGGTGCGCGCGGCGACCTGGAACATGTGTGGGGAGGCAGGCGGTTGGACCGCCTCGGATGCCGGGTACTGCCCCTGGCGGAACGGCGCCGCCACCGGACGCTACGACGAGGACGGCTTCTCGATCCCCGACGGCTCCGGTCCGCGCAGGAAGATGGAGGGCGTCGTCAGGCTCATCAACGAGCGCAAGCTCAACGCCGTGCTGCTCCAGGAGGTGTGCGTCGGCAGGACACCGGGCGATGCCACCGGAACGAGCCACCTCGACGAACTCAAGAAGCTTCTCCCGGCGGGCGAGTGGAGCTTCGCCTCGGCAGGTGTGACCCGGCCCGATGACCCGCATGGGATAGAGCCCGAGCGCAGGGACCCCGAGCTCCTCGACTCCGAGGGATCGGACTGCCGTGGCGATTACCTGACCGGCACGCTGAGCAACGCCATCGCCGTCAAGGGAAAGATCACCTGGCGGTCGGAGGACGACTTCGAGACTCCGGTCGGCACCGGCCTCTCCATGAACAGCGGCACCATCCTCTGTGCCGAGGTGGAGGGCTGGGAAAGCCACCTGTGCAGCACGCACATCTCCAACTTCCACGCCGACACGACGAAGGAGAAGAAGGAGCCGCACTGGGAGGTCCCGATCTCGACGGAGACGGCCGCGGCCTACTACCGAAAGCAGCTCGACATCGTCGAGCGGGTCGTGAAGCAGTTCCCGTCCGTGGTCCTGGGCGGTGACTTCAACACCAGCAGTCAGACAACGCTCAAGCCGCTCTACGACCTGATGGCTGAGTGCGACCAGCGGGCGTACTTCCCCGGCGACGCCGTCAACGAGCACACCAAGCTCACCCGGGGCAACGAGGGCACGTCGGCCAACGGGGGGTACACGTCGTACACCATGACCTTGTCCAAGATCGACTACCTCTTCTCGACCGGCGGCTTCACCGGCTGCGACTCGCGGACGGAGTTCGGCGACCGCACGGACTACCTGGTCGCGACCCAGCCGGAGTGTCACCTGGGCAAGAGGAACTGCAGGCCCGACGACGACGCCTACTCCGACCACACCCCGGTCTACGGCTACACCCAGGGCGGCCCCGTCGTCTCCTGGAAGCTCGACGGCAGCGCCACCGCGACGACCGGCCCGGCGGCCGAGCTGAACGGCGCGAGCAGTGACGGTACGAGCGACTGGCGAACGGCCGAGCACGGCGGCGCGCTGTACATGGACGGCCGGGTGGACGAGGCCATCGTCGCCCGCGCTCCCGCGGTCGACACCACCCACAGCTTCACCGTCTCCGCCTGGGCCAAGCTCGACGCCGACGCGGGAACGTCCGCCGTTGTGTCCCAGGACGGCACCCGGGTCAGCGGCATGCTCCTCTTCTACAACGCGGGCGACAACTCCTGGCGCTTCAGCCTGCCGAGGGCCGACGCCGACGGCTGGAACATCGACCAGGCCGTCGCGCCCGGCGCGGTCAAGGGCCAGTGGACCAGGCTCACCGGCGTCTACGACGCCTCCACCGGCAAGGTGAGCCTCTTCGTCGACGGCACGAAGGAAGCCGAGACCACGCACACCGCCAGGTGGGCCGCAACCGGCCCCTTCGTCGTCGGCCGCGACCTCGTCAGCGGCGTGCGGAACGCCGGCTTCAAGGGTCACATCCAGCGGGCCGAGGCATTCTCCTACGCCCTGCGCGACGACCAGGTCACCTCGTACTCCGGGACCATGACGGCCCCGACCGACAAGAGCGTCGCGATGCCCGTCGCCGAAGGCACGAGCTCCCAGGGCTGTCACCAGCACGGCGACCTGTACGGGAACGCCTTCGGCACCGCCGTCACGCTCACGCCGACGCTCACCGCGACGGTCCGGCACCCCAACCCGTCCAAGGACGTGTGGGCCGAGTTCTCCCTGTGGGACAACACCACCTCGACCCAGATCCTGAGCCTGGGCACGCCGGGCTCGAAGAGCTCCACGGTCAAGGGCCAGGGTACGGTTTCGCTCACCGTCCCGACGCTCCCCCCCGGCCACAGCTACGGCTGGCTGGTACGGACGGCCGATGCGACGACCAACAACAACCCCGTCTCCGCCAGCTGTCACTTCCTGACGCCCACCGCCTGATCCTTGCGGGCGAATCCCGCGTGCCCCGGCCGGAGGGTCTCTGGCCGGGGCACGCACCGGGTACGCGCCATCGGATGCGCTCAAGGGCCGGCCTCCCGACCCCGGTGTGGTCCTGATTCCCGCAGGCGGTGCGCCTGCTGATCTTCCGGCACTCCGAGAGCGGTGTCTCGGCGTCGTCGCGGCGCGTGTAGCGGGTCATCGTGGTGCGGGCCCGATCGGCTGCCGCGGTAAAGGCCTCCTCGATGCGGTGCAGGCGTTCCCGGCGGTGAGATCAAGGGCTTCCACGGCCGTGCGGGAGTCCCAGAGGGCCCGCAACGCCGTCAGGACCAGCGCCTCCCTGCGACCGGCCTTCGGTTCCTGACTCGATCTTTAGCCTGGAGATCCGAACGGTTCGTCGTACTTGATCACTCGGAGTGGTAACCGCCCTACGGGCGGGCGGCCTTCGGCTGGGCATGTGATCCGACCAAACACACAAGCTCAGCGCGAAGGCCGTGGGGATGAGTCTGTCGCATCATGCTGTCCGGCAGGATCCGTTTGCAGGACTGTCACGCTTCCCTACGTTGTTCTGCGGGACGTGGTGAGCCCTCGTATGGTTGACCCGCCCAGAGGTCTCGGGTGTGGCTTTCACGACAGCGGGTCGTCGCCCCAGTCGATGGAGTCGGCCGGGCGGCGCAGGGCCTGGTACTCCTGCTCCGACAGCTCCATGTGTCGTCGCCTTCGCGGACCCCACTCGGCCGCACACGCCTACTCGGGGACGCTCTCCTCGGCCACCCCGGCCCTCGTCGCCGGGGTCTCGCTGCTCGCGGGCAAGCCGTTCACGCTGGGTATCGCCAAGCGCACCACCCCGCCGGAAGTCTGGAGCCTCAAGCCTCTCGTCCAGGTCAACGTGGTCATCACCGCCGTATGGACCGCTGCATTCGCCGCCACAGCCGACGGCCTCGCGGCCCTCGCCCATGCCGGCCAGGACCACTCCGCGACGGGGACACTCGTCCAGGCCGCCGGGTTCGTGGTCCCCATGGTGTTCACCGTGCGCTACGTCGCCACCGTCCGGGCCAGGGCAAGGGGCTGGCCAGCACCCGTCACCCGCGCGTGATAGCAGCAACAGCCACCTTCAATCGGCTGACCAGCGACGATGCCGCTCATGGGCGACAGCGCGGCGGGCTTTCTGTTCCGCCTTGCTCACGCCGACGGGTGTGAGCGGGAAGAACCCAGCACTTCGCGCAGTCGGTTCTTGTCCGGCTTGCCCACAGCGGTGAGCGGGATATGGTCCACAAGGTGAACGGCTGTGGGAGTGTACATGGCGCCCTTGCGCCGGGTGACGAGCTCGCGCACCTCGTCCGGCAGAGACTCCGGCTGTCCGGCACCTGAGGGAACGACGGCGACGTGCAGCTGCTCGGTTCCCCTTCCGTCGGATACGCCGAAGACCGCGCACTGCGCGATGCCGGCATGGGTGAACAGGACGTCTTCCACATCCGCGGGGTAGATGTGTCCGCCGACGACGATCACCGTCTCCTTGACCCGGTCGACCAGGTACAGGTAGTCGTCGGCGTCCTGATGTCCGATGTCGCCGGTGCGGATCCAGCCGTCCTTGAGCACCTCGGCGGTCAGTTCGGGCCTTCGCCAGTAGCCGCTCATCATCATGGGCGTCCGGGCGTAGATCTCACCGATTTCCCCGGTCGGCAGCACGTGCCCCGCGGGGTCCCGGATCTCGATGCTCACGCCCTCGGCCGGCCGGCCGACGGTCACTCTTCCGCTCCCGCGCACCGCCGCCTCCGCGGAATCCCGCACCCGGCCGTGTTCCCCGGGCAGCAGCTCGGTGATACAGCCGGCCTCGGTCTGCCCGTAGGAGCCGTGGAGTACCGGACCGAACGCCGTCTGCGCCTGGGCGAGTCTGCTGCTGGCCACCGGCGTGCCCCCGTAGACGATCCGGCGCAGCGCCGACGTGTCGGTCCCGGCGAGTCGAGGGTGGTCCAGCAGGTCGTACAGCAGCGCAGGCAGCAGCCACAGATCGGTGATGCGTTCACGGGAGAGCGCGGCCAGCACGCGCGCGGGATCGAAGCTGTCGTGCAGGACGACGCTTCCCCCTGCCAGCAGCGCGACATCGGCGAGGATACCCGCCATGTGCGCGAGCGACGTGCAGGCCAGGAGCCGGGGCTGTTCTTCCGGACTCAGGGCTGCGGTGCTTCGCATCAGCAGGTCCCGGTAGGGCCCGTGGGCCATGCGGATGCCTTTGGGTATACCGGTGGTGCCTCCGGTGTGCCGGATGCACCAGTCGTCCTCCGGGTGTGCCCTCCCCTCGATGGGCCGCGGCCGATGACGTGCCGCCTCCTTCACCAGGTCGGGGCCGAACGCGTCGTCGTCCTCGCCCGTCCGCCCCAGTGTGCGCACCAGCGGCACCTCGGTCGTCCGGAGCAGGGCCGCGGCGGCTGTCCGCACATGAGGGTCGAACATCAGGAGCGCGGCTCCGGTGCTGTCCAGGATCGCCCTGTGCACAGCGGTGGCCTGCCCGAGGCCGAGGAAGACCGTCCGGGCACCGAGGAGGTTCGCCGCGTACCGGGCGGCGAGTGCTTCGGGCCGGTTGCCCGTGAGGAGCGCCACGGTCTGTCCGCGGCGGATTCCGAGAACGGTCAGTTCCGCCGCGAGCTGAAGGATGCTGTCGCGCAGCCTGCCTGCCAGGACCGGGCTCCCGTCGTGGGGGACGACCGCCGGACGTTCGGGGTGCCGGGCGAGTACGGCCAGCAAGTGCTCGACGTAGCTTTCGAACGGCGCGTGGGAAGAGGTGGCGACTTGTTCCCGGTCGTCGGGGAGCAGGAAGGGCGCATCAGGCATAGCAGGGGTGCTTCTTTCGGTGCGGCACGTCGGACGATTCCACCGACGTCGCGGGATTGACGTCGCACGTCGCACATCGTCGGTGGAGGAAGTCCGGTGCGGGCCCGCGAGGGCCCGCACCGGACACAGGGGAGGGAGATGTCAGTTCCAGGGGTCGGTGAAGGAACGGCCGGGCACCGGCTTGGCCACCAGGGCCACGGCGGTGAAGAAGTTGACCTGCCCGATCGCGAACATCAGCGTGGCCAGCGCTTTGGGACGGTAGTGCTCACTGACCTCGGCGTACAGCGCGTCGGACACCCGCTCCGCACACGCACTCGGAGTGAGCACCGCTTCCGTCAGAGCCAGCGCCGCACGTTCGGCACCGGTGAAGTACGGCGAGTCCTGCCAGGACGCCACCGACGTGATCCGTTCCTCCGACGTCCCGGCCTGGCGCAGGAACGTGGTGTGCAGAACCGTGAGGTACGTGCTGCCCGCGATCTGGCCGGCACGCAACTGCACCAGGCTGACAGTGGTGCGTGGCACCGAACCGTTGCCCACGGCCTTGAACAGTGCCGCCGAGACCTCTCCCAGCTCCGGAACGAGCGCGGCGGGGTCCTCGGACATCCTCGGAACCGCCGGAACTTCCGCTGTGATCGAACGTGTCTCCATGGTGAACAACTCCTCAGCATCGTGATCGTCGCTGTCACGGCTCCGACGGATCACGGAGAACGGATGTGACACTCCGGCGAAATCTCTTTCGGAGATCCTTGCGATGGACCGGAGCGACCTCATGATCACCGGACGGCCACGGAGGCCCATCTGTCACACCCGCGCCGTCTCACACGTCGTGACAGTGGACCTGCTCGGCACCGCGACGCCGGGCTCCACTCACGAGTGACGGAGACAGTCATGAACACATCCGCACCCCTGTTGGTCACCGGCGGCACCGGAACGCTGGGCAGCCTCGTGGTGCCGCTCCTGCGGCAAGCCGGCCACGAGGTGCGCATACTGACGCGCCACGGCCGCGCATCGGGTGACGGCATCGAGTACCACGCCTGCGACCTTCTCCGGGGGGACGGACTGAGCAGTGCGCTGGACGGCGTGGAGACGGTTCTGCACCTCGCCGGCGGCCCCAAGGACGACGACGAAGCAACCAGGAATTTGGTAGGTGCCGCGCAGACGGCCAAGGTGCAACACCTGGTGTACATCTCGGTGATCGGCACGGATCGGATCCCACTCGCCTACTTCCGGGCGAAACTGGGCGCGGAAGAGGCTGTGGCCGCATCGGGAATCCCCTGGACGACCCTGCGCGCGGCCCAGTTCCACGATCTGGCACTGACCCTGGCACGGAAGATGAGCAAACTGCCGATCATCCCTTCGCCGGGCGGCATGCGCTGGCAGCCCGTGGACGCCCGGGACGTGGCGGAGCGCCTTGTCGAACTGGCACTTGACGCACCCGTCGGCCGGACCCCTGACCTCGCGGGTCCCAGGACGTACGGCCTGGGCGACCTGCTGCGCAGCTACCTGGACACGACAGGAAAGCGGCGCCCGATGCTGCAGGTCCGCATCCCCGGTTCCGTCGGTCGTGCCTACCGCGCCGGTGAGAACCTCGCCGCCGAGAACGCCAGTACAGGACAGCGCACCTGGGAGGCATTCCTGTCCGAACAGGCTGCGTAGGACAGTCCGCCCACCCGGCTACTCGCGGGCGGCCCCACGCACGGCGCCCAAGGGCGCGGCACGGGGCTGTGTCGCACGCGGTCCAGGCCGTCGCCCATATGCGGCACCTCGCCCTCGCGCCATGGCCGGAGAGCCCTCGTCACGCAGGCGTGCCGGAAGGCGCAGGGGATCACCAGCCGACGTCGGGGAGTGACAGGCTCCAAGCAGGACTCGTCGTCCGTGCCGGGTTGTCCGGGTTCGGCGCGTGGCCGGTACGGTCCTCCGGGGGCGCGGCCATCCTGACCGTCCCGGGCGCCGAGTCGAGGCGGGCCGAGGCCACCCGGCCCTCCCACTCCGGTGTCGGCCGCTTGACGATCCGCACCCGCCACGGCCGGTCCGGCGGGTACTGCACCACCACGACGCCACGCGGCCGGTAGTCGGACAGGTCCACCTGGTTTATGTCCTGTGTGATCTCAACCCGGTACGCCGGCCCGTCGTCTGGTGCGACGGTGAGCTCGAACCGCACCGGTATGTCGCTCGGCTCGCCCAGAACGGCCTCCAGGCTCTCGATCGTCGCGAGCGCCGTCAGGGGCACGACCGCTGCCTCCCGGGCCCTTCTCGGCGTACCGGCGAGGAAGACCAGCACTCCGTAGACGGCGGGCAGGACCAACCCGGTGACGAACAGTGGCACACTCTCGACGATCCCGCCCACGACGCATGCGGCGAGCGACGTGCCGACCACGCCACCGGTCAGGAACCTCCGTGCGAGCACGACGGGCGCGTGGTGCGTGGGGAGCGCCGGGCCCGTGGCAATCGTCATACAGGCGATTGTGCTGGGCTCAGATGACGTCCGGTAGACCTCCGCATGATCTCCCGGCAGGTCACGGTGGGATCGCCTTGATCGCATCGCTGAGGTGGTACCGCCTGGCGCCAAGTTCGCCCGGTGTCGGAGTGGCCGATACCCGTGGCAGCCGATCGCCTCGCATACAAGCGCTGCCACCACACAACCATTCCCTCCGCGCTGCTGACGCCCACCCACTGCCACCAGCACGCCCACTCACAGGTTCGCCGGAGAAGCCGAAGTCCGGCATCGAGAGGATCACGACGTGGAAGGCGTCCTCGGCCCGCCGTGCGTGAGGGGGTCCGTCAGCGGACCGACCAGGTGACGGAACTCCAGGACGGATGCAGGCCAGCCGTGGCACAGCCGCAGGGGAAGCTCCGAGGGCTCGGGCGAGCGTACAGAAAGTGGACATCGATCCCGTCCAGCACTGTGCGGTACGACCCGAAGCCTTTGATCTCGTCCTCGCAGCGCCGCCAGTCGTAGTCACGGGCCCAGTGGTCGCACAGGCGCGGATCCGATCCAGCCGAGGGCCCTGGTCCGCAACGGTTTCTCGCGGGCACCGCGCTGAGCCGGACCGGACTGCACCGGCGCGACGTCCGCCCGAGCATCCTCGCGCTGCTGGAGCGCTGCCGCAGACGGCCGCCTTCGTGACCTCCGCCGTGTTCGAGGTGCTCGCGTGGAACGACCTCGCGGCAGCGCTCATGGAGGACTTCGCCGAGCTCGCCCCTGAGGACCGCAACCTCGCACGTCGGGCGTTCCTCCGGCCGGCCCGCGCCGAGGCGCCGCTGTACGGGGTCTCCGACGCCGCGGAGTTCCCGCACCACGTCGTCATGGGGCTCCGGTCCACCCTCGCCCGATACCCTTCCGACCCCGCGGTGACCGCGCTCGTCGACGAACTCCGGGACTCCAGACCCGAATTCGCCCGACTCTGGGAGCGGCACGACGTACAGGCCGCGCCGATGCTCACCAAGACCTTCCGGCACCCGGTCGTCGGGCAGATCACCGTCGACTGCGACTCACTCACGCTCACGGAACGCGACCAGAACCTCGTGCTCTACAGCGCGCCGCAGGGATCACGCAGCGCCGAAGCCCTGGCCCTGCTGAACGTCCTCGGAGCCGGGGCCAGCGACTGTCTGCGATAACGCAACGGTCCCGAAGAAGAGACGGACCGGGACGAGGACGACGGGTAGGGCGATCCGGATGATCCAGGCTCCACGGCCCTGCCGACGCCGTCGGCGGGCCGACTCCGGCATCGTCATCCTGGTCGGCTCTGCCCTGACCGGCTCAGCCCTCGTCGTCCTCGGCCAGCCCGGCAGCGGTGGGGGCCGCTGGTCACAGCATCCCACCACGACTCTGTAGAGCAATGCTGCGGGGTGAGACGGATGCCACCGCTACCGGAAGAGGAACTGACGGACACTATTGTGGCTGACCTCCCCGGCGTCATCGCAATGGTGACCGATCCATGGCCCACGGCGTACGGTTCGGCGGAGTTCCTCAGGGCATGGGCTCGGCAGCCCGGCTTCCAGCTGCTGAAGTGTCCGGGACACTGCCGGCCGGCTCAGACGAGTAGTACCCGCTTGCGTAAGAGCCTGAAGCCCGCGCGGCCGGACATCTGGCGCTTGAGCATCTTGATCCGGTTGACGTGCCCTGCAACGACGCCGGAGCTCCAGGGCAGGGTCGAGCCGGCGATGACGGTGTCGCGGCCGATGCCTGCGGCGAGGGTGTGGAGGCTGGGCAGGTCGTCCTGCCGGACGACGTCGAGCCAGTCGGGTAGGCGCTCGGTGGGCCGGCTGCTGCCCATGGGCCGAGGGCGAACCCCCCACCGTCGCGCCGGACTTCCAGTGCGCCGGCACCACCGAAGTGTGCGGGGACGAGCAGTTCCCGTTCGTCAGCCGCCCGCCCGAGGATCCGACGGCGACTGGCCACCGCTTGTTCCGGGGCCAGGCAGGCGTTGCTGTTGCAGCAGGGATCGAGAATCTGTACCGGGCTGTGCAGCAGATCTCCGACGAAGACCGCCCGGTCGCTCCCGGACGCGAGCCGCAGCACGGACGAGCCGGGGGTGTGACCGGGCGCGGACTCCAGGGTGAGGTGTTCGTCGATGCGGTGCAGACCGTCCCACAACACGGCCTGCCCGGCCCGGTGGACGGGCGCGACGCTGTCCTCGTAGATCAGGCGGTCGGCCTCATGGGCACCGTTCCCGTACGCGTTGTCCGGACCGTGGTGGAAGTCGTCGGCGGCCGGAATGAGGTATTGGGCGTTGGGGAACGCCGGTACCCACTGCCCGTCCGCGTCGACGGTGTTCCAGCCGACGTGATCGACGTGCAGGTGGGTGTTCACGACGACGTCGACATCCTGTGGGTGAACCCCGGCCCTCGCCAGCAGGCCGAGGAAGTCACTCCGCGCGCGGTGGAACGGCCCCATACCCGGTCGTTCGCGCCCGTCGCCCGCTCCGGTGTCGACCAGGACGGTCCGCCCACCGCTGCGCAGCACCCAGCTCTGCAGAGCGAGCACCGCCATGTCGCCGTCCGGCTCCCAGTGGTCCGGTGCCAGCCAGTCCTCGTTGTCCCTCCACACAGCGGCATCGGTGCCCGGGAACATGCCGGAGGCGGGCAGGAACGGTTCGTGCCACTCGACGATCCGGATGACCTCGACATCCCCCAGCACCATGCGCTGCACACGCTCGTTCTCGTTCGTCATGTGCTCAACTCTAGGAAGATCGAAAGAGCCTTCCCATGCACGTGCAGCTCAATAAGATACGCATCCGTCTCATGCTTCATACGGACGATATTCTGGGTGGATGGATGTGGTGAGTGACGCGATCTCTGCCGTGCACCTCGGGCACCCGTGGTTCCACCGGGTGCGGACGAGCGGGAGCTGGTGCGCGCGGCTGGACCCGTACGACGGCGCGGGCTTCCACGTCGTCCTGAAGGGCAACTGCTGGCTGCTGACCGACAGCGGCGCCTCGGTATCCCTCGGCGTGGGTGACGCGGTGCTGCTGCCTCACGGCACCGGCCATGTGATCGCCGATTCTCCCGTCGACGCGGCGGTCGCGGCGCGGAAGTCCGTGCCGTTCGAGCGATGGCTTGCGCAGACAGGGCAGCGAACCCTGCCCGACCGCGACGGGACGGAGATGCTGTGCGGCAAGTACTGGCTCGACTGCAGCCGCATGCACCCGCTGATGGCAGAGCTCCCCGAAGTCGTCCACCTTCCCAGCCGAGTGGGCAGCCACCTCGAACTCCGCTCCGCGATCGACCTGCTCGCCGGTGAACTCGACGAGAGGCGTCCCGGTTCCTGCGTGGCGCTCCCGAACCTGCTCGACCTCCTCCTCGTCTACATGGTCCGCTCATGGATGGCCGAGACCACCAGCGGATCCTGGCCCGGCGCACTGGGCGACCCCGTGACGGCCACCGCCCTGCGGGCGCTGCACTCGAAACCGGCCGCGCGGTGGAGCAACGACCGCCTGGCCGCAGAGGCGGGCGTCTCCCGCCCCACCCTGGCGCGCCGGTTCACCACCCTGGTCGGCCGCCCCCCGATGGCGTACCTCGCCTGGTGGCGCGTGATCCTTGCCGCCACCCTGCTCCGCGACACCAGGGAAACGCTGGCCACCATCGCCGGCCGAGTCGGCTACGGCAGCCCGTACGCGCTCTCCCACGCCTTCGAGAGGGAGTTCGGCACCACACCCGGGCGCTATCGAGCGCAGGCTGCGGGTCGATCCGCTTCCGCCGCAGACCCTCGGCCGGCGTCAGAACAAGCTGACATCGCGGACCCGGTCAGGCGGCGACTCCCGCAGTCGTCGTGAACCGGCACCCGTAGGCGCGTGCACAGTCGCTCGTTCGAACCATCGCTTTCCACGCCTGTCCGCGGTCGAGATTCTGTGCAGGTACGCGAAGACCCCCCAACTCGCCTGCACGGCCCGAAATGCCATCGGTCTTCTGCTGGCCGGCACTCAGCCCAGGATGCGCAGGCGACCTGTCGTCAAAGGGTCATGTGGTGCTCGGCGGGGGCACCGCGGTGGGGTCCGTGCTCGCGTCGGCGCGAAGACCGCGGTCGACGAGGTCGATGAGGTACTCGAAGCTCTCGCCGATGTCGGTGGACCACTGGAATCCACCGGATGCCTGCAGGCTGGCGAAGCCGTGGAAGATGCTGCGCACCGCCCGCAGTGCGTGGGTCATTTTCTGCGGGGGGATGTCGTATCCCCGCAGTACCGCCTCGAAGGGTCCGATCCCTCGTCTGGAGGCGAGCACGATCGGGTCGTCGGGACCGGTCGGTGTGAGGCCGAGAGTGGCCGCGTAGCGGCCGGGGTGGGCGAGGACGAAGTCGCGCAGTGCCCCGGCGGCGGCGGCCAGGGCGTCGCGGCCGGCGCGGCCCTGGTTGGCCGCGGCGCTCGCCGCGGCGGCCGCGGCGCAGGCGCGCGCCGCCGGGCGCGGGGGGAGG
>NZ_JBEXWB010000048.1:0-29241 GCF_040629645.1 Streptomyces sp. NPDC005899
TCCGCGCTCCCCGACCGCCCCCCCCCACCCCCACCACCCCACCGCCGCGGGCGCCCGGGGGGGGGGGGCGGCTGTCCCCGGGGGGGTGGGGGGGGGGGGGGGCCGGGGGGGGCCCCCCCACCCCAAGGGTGGCCGCGGAGTGTCCGTCCGGCGCGCCGGTTGCCGCCGGACGGGTGAGTCGTCAGCCGCTGCGCCGGCGCCGTGTGGTCTTGCGCCAGCCGAAGGGCCCCGGCAGGTCCATCGACGTGGTGCGCCGGCCGGTGCTGCTGGTGGTGTGCTTCGGGCCGTGGCTGCCGCCGGTGGTGACGGACCATGAGTGGCGGTTGATGTTCAGCCGGACGCCGGGAAGGATCTGGAAGCTCTTGCGGAAGGTGAGCGGCATCGCTGCCTCCTTCGTCGTCGGGAGAGGTGACCGTTCGCGGAGCGGTTGCGGTGTGCGGGTGTGCGGGTGTGCAGCGTGCGGGGCGTGCGGAGTGCCGCGAGCTGTGTGCGGACGGATCCGGGGACGGGGGTGCGCACCCCCTACGGATGTCCCGAAGTCGGCCGCTCATGCCTGTGCGCCGCGGGGAGGGCCCCCGGCGCTCGCCCTCCCGCGACGCCGGAGTTGCTGCGGACGGGGGCCGCGCCGCACCGGGACCGTGGCGGGAGGGCTTTCGCGGGCGCCCTGGCATGACCGCGCGGCGGCGATGTACTAGAGTTATCTCGACATCGAGATATCTGCCGAGGCGCGCCGCAGCCGCCGCGCGGTAAGGGTTACCTAACTAATCCTTACCCTAGCGGAAGGTCGGGGCCGTGCGGCACCCGCGGCGCCGGCCGCCAATGAGGCGCGGCGCGGTAGTACGCGCACATTGAAGAAGGAGACTGTCGTGTCGGCGAACAGCTTCGACGCCCGCAGCACGCTGCGCGTGGGCGACGAGTCGTACGAGATCTTCAAGCTGGACAAGGTCGAGGGCTCCGCGCGCCTCCCTTACAGCCTGAAGGTGCTGCTGGAGAACCTCCTGCGTACCGAGGACGGCGCGAACATCACCGCCGACCACATCCGGGCGCTGGGCGGATGGGACTCGCAGGCGCAGCCCAGCCAGGAGATCCAGTTCACGCCCGCCCGCGTGATCATGCAGGACTTCACCGGTGTTCCCTGTGTCGTGGACCTCGCCACCATGCGTGAGGCCGTCAAGGAGCTCGGCGGCGACCCGGCGAAGATCAACCCGCTGGCCCCGGCCGAGCTGGTCATCGACCACTCCGTCATCGCCGACAAGTTCGGCACCAACGACGCGTTCGCGCAGAACGTCGAGCTGGAGTACGGCCGCAACAAGGAGCGCTACCAGTTCCTGCGCTGGGGCCAGACCGCCTTCGACGAGTTCAAGGTCGTCCCCCCGGGCACCGGCATCGTCCACCAGGTCAACATCGAGCACCTGGCCCGCACGGTCATGGTCCGCGGTGGCCAGGCGTACCCCGACACGCTGGTCGGCACCGACTCGCACACCACCATGGTCAACGGCCTCGGTGTGCTCGGCTGGGGCGTCGGCGGCATCGAGGCCGAGGCCGCGATGCTGGGCCAGCCGGTCTCCATGCTCATCCCGCGCGTCGTCGGCTTCAAGCTGACCGGCGAGCTCCCGGCCGGCACCACCGCCACCGACCTCGTGCTGACCATCACCGAGATGCTCCGCAAGCACGGCGTCGTCGGCAAGTTCGTCGAGTTCTACGGTGAGGGCGTCGCCGCCACCTCCCTCGCGAACCGCGCCACCATCGGCAACATGTCGCCGGAGTTCGGCTCCACCGCCGCGATCTTCCCGATCGACGACGAGACCCTGAAGTACCTGCGCCTGACCGGCCGCGACGCCCAGCAGGTCGCCCTCGTCGAGGCGTACGCCAAGGAGCAGGGCCTCTGGCTGGACCCGGCCGCCGAGCCGGACTTCTCCGAGAAGCTGGAGCTCGACCTCTCCACGGTCGTCCCCTCCATCGCCGGCCCGAAGCGCCCGCAGGACCGCATCGTCCTGGCCGAGGCCGCGCGGCAGTTCCAGGCCGACGTGCTCAACTACGTCGAGGCCGGCGTCACCGGCGGTGACGACCGCAAGCCGGGCGTGCCGCAGCAGGAGCAGCCGCACGGGGTGGCGTCCTCGGTGGACGAGGCGAGCGCCGAGTCCTTCCCGGCCAGCGACGCCCCGGCCTACGGCCACGAGGACAACGGCTCCGGCGCCCCGCAGCACTCGGCCGTGACGGCCGGCACGGGCCCGTCGAACCCCGTCACGGTCACCGCGCCCGACGGCACGACGTACGAGCTCGACCACGGCGCCGTCACCGTCGCCGCGATCACCTCGTGCACGAACACCTCGAACCCGTACGTCATGGTCGCCGCCGCCCTCGTGGCCAAGAAGGCGGTCGAGAAGGGCCTGACCCGCAAGCCGTGGGTCAAGACCACCCTCGCCCCGGGCTCGAAGGTCGTCACCGACTACTTCGACAAGGCGGGCCTGACCCCCTACCTCGACAAGGTCGGCTTCAACCTCGTCGGCTACGGCTGCACCACCTGCATCGGCAACTCCGGCCCGCTGCCGGACGAGGTCTCCAAGGCGGTCAACGACCACGACCTGGCCGTCACCTCGGTGCTCTCCGGCAACCGCAACTTCGAGGGCCGGATCAACCCCGACGTCAAGATGAACTACCTGGCGTCGCCGCCGCTGGTCGTCGCGTACGCCCTCGCCGGTTCGATGAGGATCGACATCACCAAGGACGCCCTCGGCGTCGACCAGGACGGCAACCCGGTCCACCTCGAGGACATCTGGCCCACCGAGGCCGAGGTCAACGACGTCGTGGCGAACGCCATCGGCGAGGACATGTTCAACAAGTCCTACAAGGACGTCTTCGCGGGCGACGCCCAGTGGCAGGCGCTGTCGATCCCGACCGGCGACACCTTCGAGTGGGACTCCGAGTCCACCTACGTGCGCAAGCCCCCGTACTTCGAGGGCATGACGATGGAGACGACCCCGGTCGAGGACATCACCGGCGCCCGGGTGCTCGCCAAGCTCGGCGACTCGGTCACCACCGACCACATCTCCCCGGCCGGTGCGATCAAGGCCGACACCCCGGCCGGCACGTACCTCACGGAGCACGGCATCGAGCGCCGTGACTTCAACTCCTACGGCTCGCGCCGTGGCAACCACGAGGTCATGATCCGCGGCACGTTCGCCAACATCCGCCTGCGCAACCAGATCGCGCCGGGCACCGAGGGCGGCTTCACCCGCGACTTCACGCAGGACGGCGGGCCGGTGTCGTTCATCTACGACGCCTCGCAGAACTACCAGGCCGCGGGCACCCCGCTGGTGATCCTGGCGGGCAAGGAGTACGGCTCCGGCTCGTCCCGCGACTGGGCGGCCAAGGGCACCGCGCTCCTGGGCGTCCGGGCCGTCATCGCCGAGTCGTACGAGCGCATCCACCGCTCGAACCTCATCGGCATGGGCGTCCTCCCGCTCCAGTTCCCGGAGGGGCAGACCGCCGAGTCCCTCGGTCTGACCGGCGAGGAGACCTTCTCCTTCACCGGCGTCACCGAACTGAACGAGGGCACCACGCCGCGCACCGTCAAGGTCACCACCGACACCGGTGTCGAGTTCGACGGCGTCGTCCGCATCGACACCCCCGGTGAGGCGGACTACTACCGCAACGGCGGCATCCTGCAGTACGTGCTCCGCAGCCTGATCCGCAAGTAGACGATCCCCGGCAGCCGAGGAAGGGCCGCACCCCGGGAAACGGGGGTGCGGCCCTTCGCCGTACTAGGTTCGAGGGCCCTATGAAGAACAACCTGACCTCGCCGGCGGCCAAGGCCGGACACGAGTCCGTGCGGCGGCACAACCTGAGCCTCGTGCTGCGCACCGTACGCGCGGAGGGGGAGGTCACCCGCGCCCGGGTCGCGAGCCTCGTCGGGCTCACGAGGGCCGCCGTGTCCTCCCTCGTCGAGGAGCTCCTCGCGCTCGGCTGCCTGAGTGAGTCGGGCAAGACCTCCAGCGGTTCCGCCGGACGCCCCGGCACCGTGCTCACGCTCGCCCGCACCGGCCCGGCCGGCCTCGGCGTGGAGATCAACATCGATTACGTCTCCGTGTGCGCCGTGGACCTGACCGGCACCGACCGGGTCCGGGTCACCGAGCACACCGACCACCGGGGCGTCCCGCCCGCGGAGGTCCTCGCCCACGCGGCCCGGCTCACCAGCCGGGTGATCGCCTCCACCCGGGAGCAGCGGCTGCGCGTGGTCGGTGTCGAGCTGGCGCTGCCCGGCCTGGTCTCCGGCGGTGTCGTCCGCCAGGCCCCGAACCTCGGCTGGAGCCGGGTCGCCGCCGAGGGCATCTTCGGGCAGGCCCTCAGCACCCTGCGCCCCGCCGGGCGCGCGCTGGCGGTCGGCTCCGACAACGAGGCCAACCTCGCGGCCCTGGCCGAGCTGTGGTTCGGCGGGCTCGGCGGCGTGCGCACCTTCCTCTATCTCACCGGTGAGATCGGCGTGGGCGGCGCCCTCGTGGTGAACGGTGAGATGCTGCGCGGTGCCCACGGTTTCGCGGGCGAGATCGGGCACGTCGTCGTCGACCCGCAGGGGCCGCGCTGCCGGTGCGGGGCGCGCGGCTGCCTGGAGCAGTACGCGGGCCGGGGAGCCCTGCTCCGGGCAGCCGGCATCGACCCGGACGCCGGTGTCCGGGGCGTCGGCGAGCTCCAGCAGCGGGCCGCGAGGGGTGAGGCCCGGGCCCTGACCGCGCTGGGGGAGGCGGGGGACCGGCTGGGTGTGGTGCTGGCCGGTGCGGTGAACTTGTTCGACCCGGAGGCCGTCGTCCTGGGCGGCATCTACCGCGACCTCATGCCGTGGCTGGAGGGCCCGGCCGACGCCCAGCTCACCGCGCGGGTCGTCTCGGGCCGCTGGCACGAGAACGGCAGCAGACTGCGCGCCTCCTCCCTCTCGGGTGACGCCGCCCGGGGAGCGGCGGCCCGGGTGGTGCACGAGGTGCTGGCGGACCCGGGGGCGTACGCGGCGCGGTGACGGCGCACACCCCGGGGCGGGTCTACCGCAGTCCGTGCCGGTCGGCCCAGGTGGAGATGGCGGCCGCGATCTCGGCGGGGCGGTCCTCGGGCGCGTGGTGTCCGGCCGGCCCGCAGTGCGTGGTGTCCAGGGCGGCGATGTGCCCTGCGCACCAGCGTGCCGTGGCCGGGCCGGTCAACAGGGTCGGCGACCCGTCGAACGTCATGAGCAGTTTCGGGACGTCCCCGCTCTCCGCCAGCCAGGTTCCGTACGCCTCGATGCGGGCGACGAGCTCGGTGGGCTCGCCACCGAGAGGCATCTGGCGGGCCCACTCCAGGAGCGGCCGGCGGCTGTCCCGGGTGGGATGAGGGGCGAGGTATGCCTCCAGGTCGTCACCCGTGAGCGGGGTGAGCACGCCCGCGGTGAAGGCCTGACGGACGAACAGGTCCGTGTCCAGCACCAGTTGCTCGCCCGCCCCGGCTCTCCTGACGGTCTCGGAGCGCCTGCGGGCCTGTGGTGTGAGGTCCTCCCAGGCCATGGGCTTGACGATGCTCTCCAGGAAGGCGACGCCGAGGACCGTGCCGGGGTGCCGGGCCGCGCGGTCGAAGGCGAGCGCGCCGCCCCAGTCGTGGCCGACCAGGACCACGTCGCCGAGCCCGAGCGCGTCGAACCAGGCGTCGAGGTAGCGGGCGTGGTCGTCGAACCGGTAGGCGATGTCCGGTCTGCCGGACCTGCCCATCCCGATCAGGTCGGGGGCGAGTACGCGTCCGGGGCCGAGGCCGGGCACGACGTTCCGCCAGATGCGGGAGGAGGCCGGATTGCCGTGGAGCAGGACGAACGTCGTCCCGCTGCCGGTGTCCTCGTAGTGCAGGGTCGAGTCGAGTACGCGTATCGCGGGCACGGGTGTCTCCTTCCTCAGGCCGACGGCCCGAGAGGGGTGTCGAGGAGCGTGGTGAGGTCGCGCACCAGCGCCGCGGTGCGCGGGTCGTCCGCGCCGCCCAACGGGGCGAGGAGCTGGGCGTGCAACCGGCGGACGGTGTCGATCGCCGGGCCGGCGGTCTCGCGTCCGCGGGTGGTGAGTTCCAGCCGCATGACGCGGCTGTCCTCGGCGTCGCGGGACCGGCGGACGAGTCCGGCGGCCTCCAGCGCACGGACCAGCTTCGACACGTACAAGGGCTCCAGGCCGGTGTGGTCGGCGAGTTCGCGTTGGCTCGGACGCGGACCGGTTCGCTGCGGCGCGGATTCCGTCGCGGACTCCATCGCGAACAGCGAGGACAGCAGGGCGTACTGGGCGTGCGTCAGGTCCAGGGGAGCCAGGGCCTGGTCCACGGCGACCCGCCACTTGATGGACAGGCGCCAGACCAGGTAGCCGGGGGTCACCCACCGCGGTGTGTCACTCATGAAAAGTAATGTACATGGACACTATGTCTATGGCTACTGTTTTCGAGGGAGTCCGCCGGGGCGGAGGAACGTGAGCCGGGGGCGGGGAAACGCGGACCGGGACAGGGGAAACGCGAACCGGGGGCGCACGCGCCGGACCCGCACGCGTACGCCCCCGGCCGGGGGTGATCAGGCATCAGGCCCTGTGCGCCGCGATCAGCTGCTGGTACCAGCGGTAGCTGTCCTTCGGGGTGCGCTCCAGGGTGTCGTAGTCGACCCGGATGATCCCGAAGCGCTTGGCATAGCCGAGCGCCCACTCGAAGTTGTCCAGCAGGGACCACACGTAGTACCCGCGGACGTCGACGCCCGCGTCCATGGCGGCCCGCAGCGCCGTCAGGTGGGTGCGCAGGTACTCCACCCGGTCCGCGTCGTGGACGGAGCCGTCGGCCTCGACGCCGTCGTGCTCCGCCGAGCCGTTCTCCGTGATGTGCACGGGGGGCAGGGCGTCGCCGTACGTCTGCTTCAGGGCGGTCAGCAGGTCGGTGAAGGACTCCGGGACGACTGGCCAGCCCATGGCCGTCCTGCGGACCCCCGGGTACTCGCCCTCCGCGTACCGGTTGTCCGTGGCGACGCGCAGTGCCGGGTCCGCCTCGCGGTGCGGGGCGGCGGCGACCACGATCGGGCGGTAGTAGTTGATCCCCAGGAAGTCCAGGGGCTGGGAGATCAGCTCCAGGTCGCCGTCGCGGCGGAAGTCCTGGTTGGTGATCAGCTCGCCCCAGGTCTCCTCCTCGGTGGCCGGGTAGCGGCCCGCGAGGATCGGCTCCGTCCAGACCAGGTTGTGCTGGGTGTCGGCCCGCACGACGGCCGCGAGGTCGGCGTCCGACTCGGTGGCCGGGACGTTGCGGTCCAGGTTGAGGGTGATGCCCGCCTCCCGGACACCGGCCGCGCGCAGCGCCGTCATCGCGTGGCCGTGGCCGACCAGCAGGTGGTGTGCGGCGGCCAGCGCCCCGCGCCCCTCCTTGGCCCCCGGCGCGTGCCGGCCCACCGAGTAACCGAGGAAGGCGCTGCACCACGGCTCGTTCAGGGTGATCCAGCGCGGCACCCGGTCGCCGAGGTGCTCGGCGACGATCGCCGTGTACTCGCCGAAGCGCTCGGCGGTCTCGCGCACCCGCCAGCCGCCCTTGTCCTCCAGCGCCTGCGGAAGGTCCCAGTGGTAGAGGGTGGCGGCCGGCTCGATGCCCGCCTCCAGGAGGGAGTCCACGAGCCGGGAGTAGAAGTCCAGCCCCTTGGGGTTGACCGCCCCGCCGCCCTCGGCCTGGATGCGGGACCAGGCGATGGAAAAGCGGTAGGAGTCCACGCCCAGTTCGCGCAGCAGCGCCACGTCCTCGGGGTAGCGGTGGTAGTGGTCGCAGGCCACGTCCCCCGTGTCGCCGCCGTCCGTCCTGCCCGGGGTGTGGCTGTAGGTGTCCCAGATGGACGGGCCGCGGCCGTCCTCCCCCACGGCGCCCTCGATCTGGTACGAGGCCGTGGCCGCGCCGAAGACGAAACCGGGCGGGAAGACCGGGAAGTCACTCATGAGAACCCTTACTTGACCGAGCCGCCGGTGATCCCGGCGGCGATGTACTTCTGGGACAGGACGAGGAGGACCGCCGCCGGCACCGCGGAGAGGACGGACGCGGCCATGACCGAGCCCCAGTCGCCGACGTGGGCGCCGATGTACTGGTAGATGCCCAGGGTGATCGGCTTGACGTCGTCCGTCGTGTTCAGCGTCAGCGCGAACATGAAGTCGCTCCACGCGTACAGGAACGAGAAGAGCCCCGCGGTGATGACCGAGTTGCGGCTCATCGGCAGGACGACCTGGACGAAGGTGCGGACGCGGCCCGCACCGTCGACCTCGGCGGCCTCGATGACCTCGCGCGGGATGGACACCATGAAGGAGCGCATGAGCACGATCGCGAAGGGGATGCCCAGCGACGCGTCCGCCAGCATGAGGCCGAAGTAGCTGTTGACCAGACCGAGGTCGACGTACGCGCTGTACAGGGCGTTGGCGATGACGATGCCCGGCACCATCTGGGTGATGAGCGTGCCGAAGACGATCGTCCTGCCGCCGCGCAGGTTGAACTGGGCGAGCCCGTACGCCGCCGGTGCGGAGATCGCCAGGCAGATGGCCACGGCGCCGAGAGCGACGGCCAGCGAGGTGAGGAGGTTGGCGCCCTGCTCGGTGAGGGCGGAGGTGAAGCCGGAGAGGTCCACTCCCGTCGGGACCGGCCCGACGTCCACCAGGCTCGCGTCCGGCTGCAGTGCGGTGTTGATCATCCAGTACAGCGGGAACAGCATGACGGCGAGGACGGCGACGCCGAAGACGGTCGCGGCCCAGCCGCGCTTCGGCCGGTGGACGGCGGGCGCCGGGGCGGCGGGGGTACGGGTGGTGGTCGCCATGCCGGTCACTTCCCCTCGTTGCGGTTGATCCGCAGGTAGAACACCGCGAAGACGGCGGAGATCAGGATCAGGATGTTGCCGACCACGGCTCCGGCCCCGAAGTCCATCTGCACGAAGGAGTTCTGGTACGTGAGCGTGCCGAGTGTCTGGGTGGAGTCGGCGGGGCCGCCGTCGGTCAGGGCGAGCACGAGGTCGAGGATCTTCACCGTCGACATGAAGCCGAGCACGAGCACCACGGTGATGACGGGCTTGAGCAGGGGCAGGGTGACCGAGCGGAACGTGCGCCAGGCGGAGGCGCCGTCGAGCGAGGCGGCCTCGCCCAGCTCCTTGGGGACCTCCTGGAGGCCGCCGTAGAGGATCACCATGTTGAACGGGATGCCGATCCAGATGTTGACGAGGACGACCGAGACCAGCGCCATGCCCGTACTCGTCAGCCAGGGCGTGTCACCCGGCAGGCCGACGGTGCCGAGGAACGAGTTGAGGACGCCCGTGTCCTGGTCGAAGATGCGCCGCCAGACGATGCCGGAGACGACCATCGGCACCAGCCAGGGCAGCAGGATCAGCGAACGCAGGATGCCGTTCAGGGGGAAGCGGCGGGTGAAGAAGACGGCGAGGGCCAGACCGATGCAGAACTGGCCGGCGAGCGAACCGACGGTGAACAGGATCGTCTGCCAGAGGGCCTTGCCGAACAGGCCGTCGTCGAAGACGTTGCGCCAGTTGTCCAGGCCGTTGAACGGCGCCTCGCCGGTGAAGAAGGTGGACGGCGAGTAGTCCTGGAAGCTCATCACGATGTTGCGGACGAGCGGGTAGCCGAAGAACAGCGCCATGAAGACGACGGCGGGGGCGACGAAGCCCCACTGGGCGAGCCTCCTGCGCCGCTCGGCGCTCCGCGGGTTCACGGGCTTCCCGGCCGCGGCGGCCTTCGGGCCGGCCGGCGGCGCGGCGGCCGGGGCTGTGGTGGATGACATGGTTCGTTACCTCAGTTCCCGCTCGTGACCTGCTGCTGGGCACGCTTCAGAGCGGCCTCGCTGGACTCGCCGGTGAGGGCGGACTGGAACGCGCTCTGCAGGGCGAGCGACACCGACGACCACCGCGCACCGACCTTCGCGGTACGGGAGCGGGCCGTCGAGACCTGTCCGGCCAGGGCCGCGAGCTCCGGGGCCTTCGTCCGCCACACGGCGGCGGCCTTAGTGTTCGCCGGGACCATCCAGCTGTTCAGGGCGTAGGTGATCTGCTCCTGCTCGCCCGCCATGCAGCCGATGATCTCGGCGGCCGTCCTCTCCCGCTCGCCGTCACCCGTGTTGGGCACGGTCAGCACCCCGCCGCCCAGCGGGCCGACCGAGTCGGCGCCGGCCTCGGGGACGGGGATCTGCGCGATGCCCCAGTTCAGGCCCTTCCTGGCGTTGAGGGTCTCCACCTGCCACGGGCCGTTGATCATCATGGCGGCGTTGCCGGCCATGAACTGGTCGTTCACGTCGGCCTGGGTCCAGTTGACGGTGGACTTGGAGAGCGAGCCGTCCTTCAGCAGGGCCTTCCAGTAGTCCAGCGCACCGGCCACCTCGGGACTGTCGAGCTTCGTCTCGTCGCCGCCGTTCGACCACATGAACGGGGTGAACTGGAAGACGCCGTCCTCCGCGCCGCCCGCGCTCAGCGCGAGCCCGTAGCGTTTGCCCTGGGTGAGCTTCGCGGCCGTCGCCCTCATCTCGGCCCAGGTGGTGGGGACCTTCAGGCCGGCCTTGTCGAGGGTGTCCTTGTTGTAGAACAGCGCCAGGGTGTTCACCGTGCGCGCCGCGCCGTAGTACTTCCCGCCGAACGAGCCGAAGTCCACGATCCCCTCGGGAATGTCCGTGGTGGCCAGCCCCAGGTCCTTCAGGGGTATCAGCCCACCGGCCTCGGCGAACGTCGGCATCTCGGAGGCGTCCAGCTGGAGCACGTCCGGCAGGGACTTCGAGGAGGCCATGCGCAGCGCCTTCGTCATCAGCTGCGCGGCCGGCACGCTCTGCTGCTCGATGGTGATGCCGAGCTGCTTGCCGCACCGTTCGAGGGTGTCACCGTCCCAGCGGTGGTACGACTCGTCGGTGGAGGAGTTCATCACGGTGTAGACGTCGTCGTCGCGCTGCTGGCCGCACCCGGACAGCACCGAGCCGGCGAGGACGGCGGAGACGACGGTGAGGGGGATGAGGGTCCGCCTGCTGCGGCGGCGTCGGACCACGCCGTCCGGGGAGGGTTCTGTCACGGTGGTGCCCTTGCGGTGAGAGGGGGGCCGGGGATGCGGGGGAGCGCTCCCACGGGCTCGTCGTCCAGGCCGTGCCGGCCCGGTGGGCCCGGGTACGGGCGGGGGTGTCCGGCGGCGGGACCGCCGGACACCCGGGGATCGTCAGCGGATGCCGAGGAGGTGGTCGAGGGCGAGTTGGTCGAGGGCTTCGAAGGCCATGGAGCGTTCGGCGGCGGTGGTGACGTCGAAGTCCTCGTAGGCGGTGCGGTCGGCGAGGAGTGCCTTGAGGCCGTCGTCGGCGGTGGGGCGGGCGAGTTCGTCCAGGCGGGAGGCGGTGAGGGCTTCCTGGACGGCGGGGTCGGCGCGGAAGGCGGCGGCGCGTTCCTTGAGGATGAGGTAGTTGCGCATGCAGTTCTTCGCCGATTCCCACACGCCGTCGATGCCGTCGGTGCGTACGGGCTTGAAGTCGAAGTGGCGGGGGCCTTCGTAGCCGGCGGTCTCCAGGAGGTCGACGAGCCAGAAGGCCTGGCGCAGGTCGCCGGCGCCGAAGCGGAAGTCCTGGTCGTACTTGATGCCGGACTGGCCGTTGAGGTCGATGTGGAAGAGCTTGCCGGCCCACAGGGCCTGGGCGATGCCGTGGGGGAAGTTGAGTCCGGCCATCTGCTCGTGTCCGGTCTCGGGGTTCACGCCGACCAGTTCGGGGCGCTCGAGGCGCTCGATGAAGGCGAGGGCGTGGCCGATGGTGGGCAGGAGGATGTCGCCGCGGGGCTCGTTGGGCTTGGGCTCGATGGCGAAGCGCAGGTCGTAGCCCTGGTCGGTGACGTAGTCGCCCAGGAGGTCGAAGGCTTCCTTCATGCGGTCCAGGGCGGTGCGCACGTCTTTCGCGGCGCCGGACTCGGCGCCTTCGCGGCCGCCCCAGGCGACGTAGGTGCGGGCGCCGAGTTCGGCGGCGAGGTCGATGTTGCGGATGACCTTGCGCAGGGCGAAGCGGCGTACGTCGCGGTCGTTGGAGGTGAAGCCGCCGTCCTTGAACACCGGGTGGGTGAACAGGTTCGTGGTGGCCATCGGGACCTTCATCCCGGTGCGTTCCAGCGCGTCCTTGAACCGGCCGATCAGGCGGGCCCGCTCGGTGTCGTCGGAGCCGAAGGGGATCAGGTCGTCGTCGTGGAAGGTCACCCCGTGCGCCCCGAGTTCGGCCAGCCGCTCGACCGACTCGACCGGGTCCAGGGCGGGCCGGGTCGGCTCACCGAACGGGTCGTTGCCACGCCAGCCCACGGTCCACAGACCGAAGGTGAACCTGTCGTCAGGGGTGGGGGTGAAACGGTCCGGCATTGATCAGCCTCTTGTCGACGAAGGCGCGGGCGGCTGCGCTGCCGCCCGACCTATTTGTTTGCTTGCAGTACTAATACTCCATCGCGTCGGGGGTTTCTAGCCCGTTTCCGTGACGTATCGGTCACGTGGTGCCATCATGGCCGATCCGGGGCGTGTAACGCGGGTCGAAACTTTCGGGATGCCCGGCCGCCCCCGGTGGTGCACCCACCTGGCCACCGCATTTGTTTTGTGTACGATCAAAATCGAGGACCGTCGCCGCGTCGCACCGCAGCCGCCCCGAGGTCCCCCACCCCCGAACCTCCGACTCCCGTACTCCGAGACGGACGAAGGACCACCCCCATGAAGTTCACCGACGGCTTCTGGCAGTTGCGCAACGGCGTACACGCCTCCTACGCCACCGAAGTCCGCGACGTCCGCCTCGACGAGGACCGTCTCGCCGCCTACGCCGCCGTCAAGCGCGTCGAACGCCGTGGTGACACGCTGAACGCGCCGCTGATCACCGTGGACGCCCACGCCCCGGCGGAGGGCGTCATCGCGGTGCGCCTCACCCACCACGCGGGCAGGCGCCGCAGGGGGCCCGACTTCGAGCTGCCGGGCGCGGCCGCCCGGTCCGCCGCGACCACCCGCACCGAGGGTGCCACCGCCGAGCTGACCAGCGGCCCCCTCACCCTGCGCGTGCCCACCGAGGGCGCCTTCGGCCTCGAGTTCCTCGACGGTGCCGGGCAGCTCCTGACCTCGGCCGGGCGCAAGGGCACCGCCTTCGCGACCCTGGCCGACGGCACCCACCACATGGTCGCCCAACTCGCGCTCGGCGTGGGGGAGACCGTCCACGGCCTGGGTGAACGCTTCACGCCGTACGTCAAGAACGGCCAGGTCGTCGACATCTGGCAGGCCGACGGCGGCACGAGCAGCGAGCAGGCGTACAAGAACGTCCCGTTCTACCTCTCCTCGCGCGGCTACGGCGTCTTCGTCAACCACCCGGGCAAGGTCTCCTTCGAGGTGGGTTCCGAGGCCGTCGGGCAGGTGCAGTTCAGTGTCGAGGACCAGACCCTGGAGTACTTCGTCGTCGCCGGCCCCACGCCGAAGGAGGTCCTGTCCAGGTACGCCGCCCTCACCGGCCTCCCCGCCCTCCCGCCGGCCTGGTCGTTCGGGCTCTGGCTGACCACGTCCTTCACCACGGCCTACGACGAGGCGACCGTCACCTCCTTCGTCGACGGCATGGCCGAGCGCGGGATCCCGCTCAGCGTCTTCCACTTCGACTGCTTCTGGATGCGCGAGTACCAGTGGTGCGACTTCGAGTGGGATCCGGCCGTCTTCCCCGACCCGGAGGGCATGATCGCCCGGCTGAAGGACAAGGGCCTGAGGATCTGCGTCTGGATCAACCCCTACATCGGGCAGAAGAGCGCCCTGTACGGGGAAGGGGCGGAGAAGGGCTACTTCGTCCGGACGGCCGACGGCGACGTCTGGCAGTGGGACAAGTGGCAGGCCGGCATGGCCCTGGTCGACTTCACGAACCCGGAGGCCACGGCCTGGTTCCAGGGCAAGCTCAAGGTGCTCCTCGACCAGGGCGTCGACGGCTTCAAGACCGACTTCGGCGAGCGCATCCCCACCGACGTCGTCTGGCACGACGGCTCGGACACCGAGCGCATGCACAACTACTACACCCACCTCTACAACAAGGCCGTCTTCGAGCTCCTGGAGGCGGAACGCGGCCAGGGCGAGGCCGTCCTCTTCGCCCGCTCGGCGACGGCCGGCGGCCAGCAGTACCCGGTCCACTGGGGCGGTGACTGCTGGTCCTCCTTCGAGGCCATGGCGGAGTCCCTGCGCGGCGGCCTCTCGCTCTCCCTGTCCGGCTTCGGATTCTGGAGCCACGACATCGGCGGCTTCGAGGGCACCCCGGACCCGGCGGTCTTCAAGCGCTGGCTCGCCTTCGGCCTGCTCTCCTCCCACAGCCGGCTGCACGGCTCGTCGTCGTACCGCGTGCCGTGGGAGTTCGGCGACGAAGCGGTGGACGTGGCACGGCGGTTCACCCGGCTGAAGCACCGCCTCATGCCGTACCTGTACGGCGCCGCCGTCGAGGCACACCGCACCGGGGTGCCGACCATGCGGCCCCTGCTGCTGGAGTTCCCCGAGGACCCGACGGCCCGCACGGCCGACCGCGAGTACCTGCTGGGCCCGGACGTCCTCGTTGCCCCCGTCTTCTCCGAGGACGGCCGGGTCGAGTACTACGTCCCCGAAGGCACCTGGACCAGCCTGCTGACGGGCGGGACGGTGACCGGCCCCCGCTGGCACCGCGAGACCCACGGCTTCGACAGCCTGCCCCTCCTGGTCCGCCAGGGCGCGGTGCTCGCCCTCGGCGCGGACGAGTCCCGGCCGGACGGGGAGTGGCTGGACGACCTGGAGCTGCGCGTCTTCGCCCCGGCGGGCACCGGCGACTTCACCCGCACGGTGACGGTCCCCGACCGCGCGGGTGCGGTGGCCGCCACGTACGAGGTGACGTACACGGGCGGCGAGGCCCGTGTCACGACGGACACGGACCGGCCGTACACGGTCACGGTCGTGGGGGAGTAACGGACGTCAGCCGCTGAACCCGCCCCCGGCGGGCAGCCGGAGCGCCGAGACGAAGGCGGTCCAGCTGCCCGCGGGGAAGGTGAGCACGGGACTGTGGGCGAGCTTCGTGTCACGTACGGGGACGAGGCCGGGGACGTTGCCGGCGACTTCCACGCAACTGCCACCATCCGCGTTGCTGTACGACGACGTGCGCCAGGTCGCGGCGGCCAGGTCAGATTCGGGGTTCATCGGTCGCATGGTCCTTCGCCGCCGATGCGATCAGGGCGAGGGACGCCTCCGGCGACAGCGCGACGGCCCTCGCCAGATCGTATGTGGATCGGTAATCCGCCACCAGCGTGGCTTCGTCGATCAGTTGGCCCGTGTACGCGCCTTCTGTGTACACCACGGTCGGAGAGTCGCCGAACTGCATGAGCGAGACCATGGTGTTCAGGAACGGGTGCGCACCCGCGGAGAACGGCAGGACCTGCAACAGCACATGCGGGTGCGCATGGGCGCTCTCGACCAGGTGGACGAGCTGCTCACTCATGGTGTTGCGCCCACCCACCGGTACCCGCAACGCCGCTTCGTGGATGATCACCCAGAATGCCGGACGCGTGACACCGCTGAGCAGCTGGGCCCGCTGGATGCGGGTACCGACCTGCTGTTCCAACGCCTCCTCGGAGGCATGCCGCCGGGCGGAGCTGATCAACGCCCGGGCGTACGCCCGGGTCTGGAGCACGCCCGGCACCAGCATCGGCGCGTACTCGTTGATCGAGACGGCGCGCTGCTCCAGCTCCGCCGCGTCGGCGAAGTAGTCGGGCACCTTCGACGTCCGTGCCAGCCGGCACAGCCGTTGCAGGTGCTCACCGCTCCCCAGCAGTGCGTCGAACACCTTGGACATGTCCAGCTGCGGCCTTCGTTCCGCCGCCTCGAACATGCCGATGTACGAACCGGAGCAGAACACCCGCTCACCCAGCTGCCCCTGCGACATCCCGGCGGCCTCGCGGAGGCGGCGCAGCTCGGAGCCGTAGAAGGCCCTGGGATCGGTGTAGGGGTCGAGTTCCCTGGGCAGCGGCATGCCACAGAACGTAGCGGGTCGCGGACCGGATCGGGGCCGGTCCGCGCGCGGACCGCCCTTTCGGGGCGAGCCGCCCCGCTCCCGACCGGCAGGAATGCGATCGTTGGCCGGCGGGTTGGCACCAGCGCGACGCGCGCACGGCACGGCACAGAAGGCGGACGTAATCATGGGCGAGCTGATCCTCATCCGGCACGGCGAGACCGAGTGGTCCCGGTCGGGGCAGCACACGAGCTTCACCGACCTGCCGCTGACCGAGTTGGGGGAGCGGCAGGCCCGCGCCCTCGTGCCGCTGCTCGCCGAGCGGGAGATCGGCCTCACCCTGACCAGCCCGTACCTGCGAGCCCGCCGCACCGCGGAGCTGGCCGGGCTGCCCGCCCTCCGGGAGGCCCCGGACCTGCACGAGTGGGACTACGGGGCGTACGAGGGCGTGACCACGGTCGACATCCGCCGCACCCGGCCCGACTGGAACCTGTGGACCGACGGGGTCGCCCCCGGCCCGGCCGGGCACCCGGGGGAGACCCCGGCGGAGGTGGGAGCCCGGGCGGACCGGATCCTGGCGGAGGTGCGGGCGGCGGCGTCACGGCTCGGGGAGGCCGACATCGCCCTGGTGGCGCACTCCCACTTCCTTCGCGTGCTGACCGCCCGCTACCTGGGGCTGACCCCGGCGAGTGGAGAGCTGTTCCAGCTGGCCACGGGGGCGGTCTCACGCCTCGGCACCGAACACGGCAAACCGGTCGTCACGGCCCTCAACATGGCACTGCCGGAGCGGCTGTTGAACGCCATCGGCTGACGGGGGCCGGCGGGGAACGACACCGCCGGCCGGAGGGAGGGGCGAGCCGGTCCACCGGCGGGGCACCGCACTCGCCCCGGCGCCCTTCGGGAGCGACGCGGACGGCCGGTACCTCTGCCCCCGAGGTACCGGCCGGAGCCCGCGAGGCGGGGTCAGACCGCCTTCCTCAGCGACGTGAGATGGGCGAAGACCACGACGTTGGCCGAGTAACCGGCCTTCTTGTCGAAGCGCCCCCCGCACGTCAGCAACCGGAGCTCGGGCCGCCCGGTCGCGCCGTACACCTTGCCGTCGGGGAACTTCTCCTTCGTGTACGTCTTCACGGCGTCGACCGTGAACACCGCGGTCTTCCGGTCCGCGCGCACCACCGTGACCTTGTCGCCGCGGCGCAGTGCGTTCAGGTTGAGGAAGATGGCGGGCCCCGTCCTCGTGTCCCGGTGCCCCACGATCAGACTGGTGCCCGCCTCGCCGGGAGAGGGGCCTTTCTCGTACCAGCCGGCGAGTGCCGGCCTGTTCAACGGCGGGGCCCCGAGCCGCCCCTTGCCGTCGAGGCCCAGGCCGATGACCGGGGCCTCGATGAAGATGGCGGGGATGGCGACTTTCAGTGGGCGGGAGTGGACCAGCGGCGCGTGGGACGCGGGCACGTGCTCCGGCGGCGTGTGCGGCGCCCTGCGGAACGGTTCCCGCCCCCCGCCCGCGGCGTCGGTGCCGCGGGCGGCGGTGGCCGACGGGGTGTCCTCGGAGGAGTCCGAGAACACCCGGACGATGCCGGTCACCAGCGAGAACGTCACGCACAGCGTCATGGTCAGACGGCATGCGCGACTCGGTCCCCGTCGTCGTCGCCGTCGGCAGCGGGCGTTATGCCTCGCCACGGGCACGGCGGCGTGCGGTCCGGCGGACCATGACCAGGCCGGCGATCCCGGCGGCTCCGGCGACCAGCGCGGCCGTGGTGCCGACGTTCGAGTCGTTCTCCGAGCTCACGCTCTCCATGTCGGGGACACCGCCGCCGCCCGCGGGCACCGCGCCGGACGGCTTGTCGTAACCCCGCCCGGTCGAGTCGGAGGAGGAGCCCCGCTCCTCGCCGTCCCCGCGGCTGCCGCCCTGCCCCTGACCGCGCCGGTCGCAGTCGACCTCGAAGCTCTTCTGCTTCGGGCCCGCCGCGACGACCCAGACCAGCTGGTAGGTGCCCTCCGGGAGCAGGTACTCCTGGCTGCGCGCCTCACCGTTGACGAGCGGCAGGGTGCCCAGCAGCGTGTCGCCCGGGGGCACGGTCGGCGGCTGCTCGGTGATCGTCCAGGGGACGGCCGGGAGGGCGTCGAAGTTCTCCGCCCTGAGCACGAACTTGCAGACCTCGACGCCGTCGCGGTCACCGCGCGAGTGCCAGCCGACGGAGGTGATGTCGATGTCACCGCTGTCGCCGGGTGCGGCGAGGGCGGCGGGTGCTCCGGCAAGGGTGGCGCCGGCGACGGCGACCGCGGCGGCCACCGTGGTGCCCGTGCGGACGCCGCGGGCGCGGACGGAAGCGGAAATGCGCATGGAGGGCTCCTTCAAGCCGAGATGATTGTCGTACTGATCACCTGATCGCCTAAGGGATGCCATGAATTGTCATAAAAGTCCGGTACGACACTGGAAATGTGCCAGAAGTACCCTGATCGGCTGATAGGGCGGAGTCGGCAATCAGGTGACCGGCGCCGGGCCCTGCCTCCGGGGCCGGGTGGCCCGGACGCGTCCGCCCCCCCCGGCCCGCTCGTGGCGCCCACGGCCCGCCGGAAGCGCCCCTCCGGCCTCGCGCGGGGGACCCCCTGCCACAGCCACTTCCCGGCCGCGCCGAGTGCCTCCGGCCCCGCGCGCGGACGCCCCTCCCGGCGGACCTCGCCGGAAGGGGCGCCTGCCCTGACAGGGCGTGCCCGCGGGCTACTTCTGGCTGATCAGCTCGATCTCCGCCAGCGTCGCCGCGTCGTCGAGCACCAGCCGGTACTTCGCGTACGAGCCGGGGCGGCCCACGGAGAACACGCGGGTCTGCTTGTCCCAGGCGAACGCCTGTCCGGACCGCTTGTCGAGGTCCTTCCAGACCGACCCGTCCGCGGAACCCTGCAGCACCCATCCCGCCGGCGCCTTCGCCGCCGTGGCCGACGTCAGCGTGTACTGGAGCGCCTCGGTGCCCGCACCGGCCGGCAGGTCCACCGACGAGACGGTGGCCGAGGTGGCCGAGGTGTTGTCGTAGAGCGCGCCGTCACCCGTGAGCACGTCCGCCTGCGGCGCCGGCACCTTGCCGTCCCGCGTGATGGAGACCGGGGCCGCGTTCGGGCCCGTGCCCCAGGCGGACGGCTCGGAGCCCATGTCGAACTCCAGCACACCGCCCTTGGCCAGCAGGTCGTGCGGCAGTGCAGTGGACGTCCACTTCTTTCCGTTGACCTTCAGCCCCTGGACGTAGATGTTCCGGTCGCTGTTCTTCGGGGCCTTCACCACGAGCGAGCGCCCGTTCTCCAGGTGCACCGTCGTCTTCGTGAAGAGAGGCGAGCCGATCGCGTACTCACCGCTGCCCATCACCAGCGGGTAGAAGCCGAGCGAGGAGAAGAGGAACCAGGCCGACTGCTCGCCGTTGTCCTCGTCGCCGTGGTAACCCTGGCCGATCTCACTGCCCGTGTACAGGCGGCCGAGGACCTCGCGGACCTTCTCCTGCGTCTTCCACGGCTGCGAGGCCGCGTCGTACATGTACGTGACGTGGTGTGCGACCTGGTTGCTGTGCCCGTACTGCCCCATGCGCACATCACGCGCCTCGGTCATCTCGTGGATGACTCCCCCGTAGGAGCCGACGAACTCCTGGCCGGCCGTCTCCGGGGTGGCGAAGTAGGTGTCCAGCTTCTCGGCGAGACCGTCGCGGCCGCCGTAGAGGTTGGCCAGGCCGCGGCTGTCCTGCGGGGCGGTGAAGGCGTATCCCCAGCCGTTGGTCTCCGTGTAGTCGTAGCCCCAGACCCGCGGGTCGTACTGTCCGGACGGCACGCGCCGGCTGCCGTCGGCGTTCCTGCCCTGGAAGAAGCCGGCCTTGTCGTCGAAGAGCTTGACGTAGTTCTGCGCCCGGTTCAGGAAGTACGCGGACTCCTCCTTGTAGCGCCGCTCCTTCGTCTTCCTGTAGAGCGCCTCGCCCATCTTCGCGATGCCGTAGTCGTTGAGGTAGCCCTCCAGCGACCAGGAAAGGCCCTCGTGCGTCGAGGTGTCGGCGTATCCGGTGAAGACCGACTTCTCCATGCCCTTGCGGCCGACACCCGAGGAGGGCGGTGCCACCGTGGCGTTCTTGACCGCCGCGTCGTAGGCCGCCTCCGCGTCGAAGTCGACGCCCTTGACGTACGCATCCGCGAAGGCCACGTCGGAGCTGGTGCCGGTCATCAGGTCGGCGTACCCGGGGGAGGACCAGCGGGAGGTCCAGCCGCCGTCCTTGTACTGCTGGACGAAGCCGTCGACCATCCGGCCCGCCTGTTCCGGGCTGAGGAGGGAGTACGCCGGCCAGGTCGTCCGGTAGGTGTCCCAGAAGCCGTTGTTGACGTACACCTCGCCCTCGACGATCTTCGCGCCGGTACGGGTCGGGGTGTCGGTGCCGGTCGGGGGCGAGAAGGGGCTCGCGTAGGTGCTCCTGCCGTCGACCTGCTCGAAGCCCGAGTTCGGGTAGAGGTAGAGCCGGTACAGGCTGGAGTAGAGCGTGGTCAGCCGGTCGGCGTCGGCGCCTTCCACCTCGACCTTTCCGAGGACCTCGTCCCAGGCCCGCTGCGCGTTCTTCCTCACCTTGTCGAAGGTGGTCCTCGCCGGCAGCTCCATGGCGAGGTTCTTCTTCGCCTGGTCGACGCTGATGAGCGAGGTGGCGAGCCGCAGGCCGACCGTGCGGTCCTTGCCCGCGTCGAACCGGAAGAAGCCGGTGACGTCGTCGCCGCCGCCTCCCTTCAGCCTGCCGCTGTCGGTGACCGGGGCGTCGAAGGAGCCGTACACGAAGAGCCGGGTGGCGCCGGTGGAGCCGCCGCTCTTCACGTCGGAGTAGCCGGTGAAGGAGCCGGTCTCCGGGTCGAGGGTGAGCCCGCCCCTGTTGTCGACGTTGTCGAAGACCAGGCTCGCGTCGTCGCCCGGGTAGGTGAACCGCATCCGCGCCGCGTGGTCGGTCGGGGCCATCTCGGCCTCGATGCCGTTCTCGAACGTCACCCCGTAGTAGTGCGGCGTCGCGGTCTCGTTCTCGTGGCGGAAGGGCAGCGCGCGTGCCGTGCGGGAGGCGTCCGGGGTGCCGGAGGCCGCCGAGGGCATCACCTGGAAGGTCTGGCGGTCGCCCATCCAGGGGCTCGGCTCGTGGCTGGCGCTGAACGCCTGCATCGTGGGCAGGTTGTCCTCGTTGTTGCCGCGCGCGTAGTCGTACAGCCAGCTCGTGGAGCCGGCGTTGGTCACCGGGGTCCAGAAGTTGAAGCCGTGCGGGACGGCGGTCGCGGGGAAGTTGTTGCCCCGCGAGAAGCCGCCGCTGGAGTTGGTGCCGCGCACGGTCGAGGCGTAGTCCGAAAGGTGCGCCCTGCGCTTCTCCGGCGCCTTCGGGGCGATCGTGATGTCGTCGATCCAGCCCTGGAACTTGGCGGGGCCCTTGGGGGAGTCGTACGCCACCAGGATCCGGTCGACGGTCTTGCCGGCGGCGACGGAGCCGATGGACGAGGCGACCTTGTTCCACTGGTTGACGTACAGCCGCTTGGCGTCGGCCTGTCCCCGGGGGGTCAGTGGGCCGCCGTGGCTGTCGGTCGCCCCGAGGCCGCTCAGGTAGGTGCCGTCGGTGAAGGCCAGGTCCACCGCCACGTGGGTCGCCGGGTAGCTGAGGTCCGTCTGACCCATCTGCGGGTAGACGAGGTAGGAGAGCTGGGTGGTGCGGGTGACGGCCGTGTCGACGTCGAAGACCTTGTTGTACGAGTACGCCCGGCCGTCCGGCTTGTGCGTACCGGCGTAGCGCAGGGCCTTCTTCCCGGTGAAGCCCGCGCCGGACTTGGCGGTGGGGGAGCCCGACGGACCGCGGTCGGTCCGGGTGCGCATGTCGTCGGGGGCGGGGGTGGAGGTGTCCCCGTCGGAGAACTGCACGTCGGCGAGCTGGAGGGCGTCCGCGGCGCCGTTGTTCGCGGTGATCTCCAGCCGGAAGTGCCGGTAGGCCGTGTCCGTCGCGATGCCGTACGACTGTGTCCGGAACCGCTCCGGGAAGGTCTGGCCGGTCCGGGTGTCCAGGTCGGTCCAGGTCCTGCCGTCGGCCGACCCCTTCAGCGTCCAGCTTCCGGGGTCGCGCTCGGCGTGGTCGTTGGCGGAGGTGAGCGCGTACGTCACGACCTTCGTGGGCTCGGCGAGGTCGAACTCGACCCAGCCGGACGGCGCGAAGGCCAGCCACTTGGTGCCGGGCTCCACGTCGACGAGGTTCTCCTTCACCTCACCGCCCGAGGTGTTCTCACCGCTGGCCCGCAGGTCGGTGACCTGATCGGTGACATTGCCCGGTATCCCGGCGGAGAAGCCGCCGTCGACACCCGACGACCTCTTCTTCCCTCCGGCGTCCACCTCGACGGTGTCGCGCCAGTCCGGCTGCTTCTCGTCGGCCTCGAAGGAAGAGCTGAACGACGTGTCGCGGGAGGGTTTCCGGTCGGAATCGGACGGTTGCGCGAAGGCCGCGGTGGGGGCCGCCGCGACGAGGACGAGAGAAGCCGCGACGACCGCGGCGGAGTGGCTCTGTCTCTTTCGGGAGCCGTGGCGAAGACCGCGTAGGGGGTGCATACGGAGCCGTTCCTCCTGGGGGCAATGCAGTGGACAACGTTGTCATAGTGCGATGCGGGTTCCAGTAGGGAGCCAAGTGGCTGTATGTGTCAAGGGTGTTGCACGAGGTGCGCCGGGCGAACCGGCCGTTATGCGGAAAAGCGCGTTCCGGGGCCCGGACGCGCGGTGCCGAGGAGTCCGCGAGGTCTCAACTCGGGAAAGACTGCCGCTCAAACCTGCATTCGATCTTGCTCAGTTGGCGACAAGTGGACTATACCTGTCGGCGTCTGCACAGCCGTTCCACGCGGTCCGCGGGCGCGGGGGACGGGGGAGGGCTGTGCGGCGTCGAGGCGCCTCGCCGCCCGCACCCCGACTCCCCCACTGCACCAGGCATTCCGGCAATTCTGCACGACCCAAGCGCAACTGACCGCGGTGGCGGGGCCCTTCGCCTGAGGCGAATTCACGACGGGGTGACCGGTACACCGCCTGAGTCCTGGAGAAGGCGAGGACTTGAGCATGGGATCCACCTCCGCCCACAAGAATGAGGGCCTTGGCCGTCGCGATGTGATCAAGCGTTCTGCCGCACTCGGCCTGATCGCTGTTCCCACGATGAGCTTCCTGTCGGCCTGCGCGAGCGGCGACAGCGGTAGCGAAGACAAGGTCGAAAAGGGCACGAAGAGCGCCAAGAACCCGCTCGGTGTCAACGAGACCGCCGCCCTCGAGGTCGTGATCTTCAACGGCGGCTTCGGCGAGCAGTACGCCATCGACGCGGAGAAGAAGTACAACGAGGCGTTCCCCAAGGCCCCGAAGGTGAAGCACGCCGCGACGGAGAAGATCCAGTCGCAGCTGCAGCCGCGCTTCAACGGAGGTACCCCGCCGGACCTGATCGACAACTCCGGTGCCGAGCAGATGGACATGGGCGTCCTGGTCGGCAAGAAGCAGCTCCTTGACCTCACCCCCCTGATGGACGCCCCGTCCTACGACGACCCGGCCAAGAAGGTGCGCGACACGCTGCGCCCGGGCGTCCTGGAGATGGGCCAGTTCGACGGCGACCCCGTGTGGATCATGTACTACGCGTACACGGTCTACGGCGTCTGGTACTCGCAGACGAACCTCGAGAAGCTCGACGCCGCGTACCCGGAGACCTGGGACGACATGCTCGCGCTCTGCGCGAAGGCGAAGAAGAAGGGCATCGCCGGCTGGACGTACCCCGGCAAGTACCCCTACTACCTGCCGTTCTCGCTCTACCCCTTCATCGGCAAGATCGGCGGCCGCGAGGTCCTCGACAGGATCGACAACCTGGAGCCGAACGCCTGGAAGGACCCGGCCGTCAAGGCCGCGTTCGAGGCGTACTACGAGCTCTTCCAGAAGGGGTACGTCCTCAAGGGCACCCCCGGACTGACCCACATCCAGTCGCAGACGGAGTGGACGAAGGGCAAGGCGCTCTTCATCCCGAACGGCTCGTGGGTGGAGAACGAGGCCGCGCCCACCACGCCGGACGACTTCAAGATGATGGTCGGCGCGCCGTCCAGCCTCGACGCCTCCGACAAGCTGCCCTTCGGCACCATCTGGGCCTCCGGCGGCGAGCCGTTCATCGTCCCGGCCAAGGCGAAGAACCCGGAGGGCGCGATGGAGCAGCTGCGCATCATGCTCAGCGAGGAGTCCTCCAAGAACTTCACCAAGTCGGTCAAGTCCCTCAGCGCCTTCAACGGCGGCACCGACGGCCTGACCCTGTCCACCGCCATGCAGTCCGGCGTCGACGTCCTGAAGAAGGCCGGCGACAACGTGGTCAACCCGCGGCTGCAGGACTGGTACGTGAAGCTCCAGAAGGAGCAGATCGGAATCGCCGGCATCGGCGAGATGATGGCCGGCCGCGCGACCCCGGCGGAGACCATCAAGAAGATCCAGTCGTTCGCGGACGCCGCGGCGAAGGACCAGTCCATCAAGCACTACAAGCACCAGTGAGCACCCGTCACCAGCGGCGGCACCCGCTCAGAGATCGGGGTCGGTAAACGATGCAGCACGGCAAGTACCGGTTCATCGCGGGATTCCTGGTAGTCCCGCTGGCGTTGTACGCCATATTCGTCGTCTGGCCCTTCGCCCAGTCCATCTACTACTCGTTCACGGACTGGACCGGACTGAGTCCGGACTTCCAGATGGTCGGCCTCGACAACTACAGTCGGATGCTCGACGACGCGACCTTCTGGAAGTCGTTGCAGCACAGCGTGCTGCTCGTGCTGCTGCTGCCGCTGGTGACGCTGGGCCTCGCGCTCTTCTTCGCCTTCATGCTCAACGTCGGCGGTCGACGGCGCAAGAGCGCCGCGATCGCCGGCGTGCGGGGCTCCTCCTTCTACAAGATCGCCTATTTCTTCCCCCAGGTCCTCTCGATCGTGATCGTGGCCCTGCTCTTCCAGTTCGCGTTCAACCCGCGTGACGGGATGCTGAACACGACCCTGCGGGCCGTCGGCTTCAAGAGTCTTCAGCCCGACTGGCTGGGGGACCCGGATCTGGCGCTCTACTGCGTGATGGTGGTCCTGATCTGGTCGACGGTCGGTTTCTTCGTCGTCCTCTTCTCGGCCGCCATGGCGTCGATCCCGAAGGACTTCTACGAGGCCGCCCTGCTCGACGGCGCCGGCCGCGTCACCACGTTCTTCAGGATCACCCTGCCGCTGCTCTGGGACACCGTGCAGTCCGGCTGGGTCTACATGGGCATCCTGGCGCTCGGAGTCGAGGCCTTCACGGCCGTACAGGTCATGACGGTCGGCCCGGGCGGTCCCGACTACTCCACCACCGTCCTGCCGCTGTACGTCTACCAGACGGCCTTCCGCGACGCCCAGGCCGGCTACGCGACCACGATCGGTGTCGGGCTGCTCATCGTGACCATGCTCTTCGCCGCCGCCGTCATGCGACTGGGCCGGCGCGAGCGGCTGGAGTTCTGATGCGGGCCGTCAAGCGGAACGGCGGCCGGGCCCCCGGCTCCACGCAGAACAGTTCGGTCCCGGTGGCCGGCTCGACAGTTGCACGAGGTGAGCACACGTGAAGGTCACTGAGACTCCTCCCGCCGTCCCGGCCCCGCGCTCGCCGGTGAGGAAGACGGACGGCCCGGCCGACGAGCCGGCGGTGAGCGGCGAGGGCAGGGTCCTCAACGTCTTCTCGCACGGCGTGCTGGTCATCTGGGCGGTCCTGGTCGTCATGCCGCTGCTCTGGGCGGTGATGGCGTCCTTCAAGACGGACGACTCGATCCTCTCGACGCCCTGGGCGCTGCCGGACAAGCTGCACTTCGAGAACTGGTCCCGCGCGTGGAACCAGGCGCACATGAGCGACTACTTCTTCAACACCGTCCTGGTGGTGGGAGGGTCGCTCGTCGGCACCCTGCTGCTCGGCTCGATGGCCGCGTACGTCCTTGCACGCTTCGACTTCCCCGGGAACCGCTTCATCTACTTCCTCTTCATCGGAGGGATGAGCTTCCCGGTCATCCTGGCGCTGGTCCCGCTGTTCTTCGTCATGAACAACATGGGGCTGCTGAACACGGCGCACGGCCTGATCCTGGTGTACATCGCCTACTCGCTCCCGTTCACCGTCTTCTTCCTCACCTCCTTCTTCCGGACGCTGCCCACCTCGATCGCCGAGGCGGCCATGCTGGACGGTGCCTCGCACACCCGGACCTTCTTCCAGGTGATGCTGCCGATGGCGAAGCCCGGCCTGATCAGCGTCGGCATCTTCAACTTCCTGGGGCAGTGGAACCAGTACATGCTGCCGACGGTGCTCAACACCGACCCGGACGGCAAGGTCCTCTCGCAGGGGCTCGTCGAACTGGCCACGAGCCAGGGCTACAAGGGCGACTGGTCCGGTCTCTTCGCCGGACTGGTCATGGCGATGCTGCCGGTCCTCCTGGCCTATATCGTCTTCCAGCGGCAGGTGGTCGCCGGCCTCACGGCCGGAGCGCTCAAGTAGTGATCGCGGGGCCGTTTCCCTGACAGCTCTTGTCAGCATCGAGGCAACAACACCCACCAGAACCGAACAGGCGCTCTGCGCCGCAAGCCGCCCCCGGTCACCGGACGGGGGCGGCTTGCGGCGTTCCGGCCTGTTTTCTCCGGTGTCCGTATGTGGAGGCCCCGCGCTCATAGGAGGCTGCGACTGCTCAAGGTCTTGACGGGGGGCACCCCAAAACGCTCAGCTTAGGGTTCACATGTTAGAGAAAACGGCAGGAGTGAGTGAGTCGATGGAGACTCCGGGGTCGCAGACATCTCTGCATCGGGCCAATCTTGAGCGGGTCGTACGGGCCGTACGGATGGCGGGGTCGCTGACCCAGGCCGAGATCGCCAGGAGCACCGGCCTCTCCGCGGCCACCGTCTCCAACATCGTCCGTGAGCTGAAGGACGGCGGCACGGTCGAGGTGACTCCCACCTCGGCGGGCGGGCGCCGCGCCCGCAGCGTCTCCCTGAGCGGGGACGCGGGCATCGTCATCGGCGTGGACTTCGGCCACACCCACCTACGCGTGGCCATCGGCAACCTGGCCCACCAGGTGCTGGCCGAGGAGTCCGAGCCGCTGGACGTCGACGCCTCGTCCGCCGAAGGCTTCGGCCGGGCGGAACAACTGGTCAACCGGTTGGTGGAGACCACCGGCATCAGCCCGGGCAAGGTGATCGGCGTGGGTCTCGGCGTGCCGGGGCCGATCGACGTGGAGTCCGGCACGCTGGGCTCCACCTCGATCCTGCCGGGCTGGACGGGCATCAACCCCAGCCAGGAGCTCTCCGGCCGCCTCGGAGTGCCCGTGTACGTCGACAACGACGCCAACCTCGGCGCCCTGGGCGAGCTCGTCTGGGGCAGCGGCCGGGGGGTCCGGGACCTCGCCTACATCAAGGTCGCCAGCGGCGTCGGCGCGGGCCTGGTGATAGACGGGCACATCTACCGGGGGCCCGGCGGCACCGCGGGCGAGATCGGCCACATCACGCTGGACGAGGCGGGTCCGGTGTGCCGCTGCGGCAACCGGGGCTGCCTGGAGACGTTCACGGCCGCCCGGTACGTCCTGCCGCTGCTCATGCCCAGCCACGGGCCCGATCTCACGATGGAGCGGGTCGTCCAGCTCGCCCGTGAGGGCGACCCGGGCTGCCGCAGGGTCGTCGGCGACGTCGGCCGGCACATCGGCAGCGGTGTGGCCAACCTGTGCAACCTCCTGAACCCCAGCCGGGTGGTCCTCGGCGGCTCCCTCGCGGAGGCGGGGGAGCTGGTGCTCGGGCCCATCCGGGACTCGGTCTCGCGGTACGCGATCCCGAGTGCCGCCCGGCAGCTCTCGGTGCTGCCGGGGGCGCTCGGAGGCCGGGCCGAAGTGCTCGGCGCACTGGCCCTCGTGCTGAGCGAGATGGGGGATTCGACCCTTTTGGACAGCACCCTGCCGGTGGGCACTCCCGCCTTCACTTAGATAACGAATGGCACCGTTGTCATCTCGTTAAGAATTTACTCCTTGACG
This sequence comes from Streptomyces sp. NPDC005899, assembly GCF_040629645.1. Taxonomy (NCBI): domain Bacteria; kingdom Bacillati; phylum Actinomycetota; class Actinomycetes; order Kitasatosporales; family Streptomycetaceae; genus Streptomyces; species Streptomyces sp. NPDC005899. The sequence continues at coordinate 27,990 of NZ_JBEXWB010000048.1, forward strand.
TCGCCCCTGCGGCCGAGTTGACTTCCAGCCACCTCGGCCGCAACGTCGCGGCCTCGTCAGGGAGGTTCGAAATGAACACGCGTATGCGTCGTGCCGCCGTTGCCGTTGCCGCCACCACCATGGCCGTCTCTCTCGCCGCGTGCGGGAGCGCCAAGGAGTCCGGCGACAAGACCAGCTCCGAGTCGGCCAAGAAGGGCGACGACATCAAGATCGGTCTGCTCCTTCCCGAGAACGTGACCGCACGTTACGAGAAGTTCGACAAGCCGATCATCGAGAAGAAGGTCGGCGAGCTGACCGGTGGCAAGGCGGAGGTCGTCTACGCCAACGCCAAGCAGGACGCCACGCTGCAGTCGCAGCAGGTCGACACCATGATCACGAACAAGGTCGACGCGCTGATCATCGACGCGGTCGACGCCAAGGCCATCGAGAACAGCGTGAAGAAGGCCAAGGACGCGGGCATCCCCGTCGTCGCCTTCGACCGCCTCGCCGAGGGCCCGATCGACGCCTACACCTCGTTCGACAACGAAGAGGTCGGCCGGGTGCAGGGCAAGGCCCTGCTGGAGGCGCTGGGCAGCGCCGCCAAGCCCACCATCGTCATGATGAACGGCTCGATCACCGACCCGAACGCCGCGCTGTTCAAGAAGGGCGCGAAGTCCGTCCTCGACGGCAAGGTGACGTACGGCAAGGAGTACGACACCAAGGAGTGGAAGCCGGAGAACGCCAACGCCAACATGGAGGGCGCGATCACCGCCCTCGGCAAGGACAAGATCGCCGGCGTCTACTCCGCCAACGACGGCATGGCCGGCGGCATCATCCAGGCCCTCAAGTCGGCCGGGCTCTCCAAGCTCCCGCCGGTCACCGGCCAGGACGCCGAACTCGCCGGCGTGCAGCGCATCGTCACCGGTGAGCAGTTCATGAGCGTCTACAAGCCCTACCCGCAGGAGGGCATCGTCGCCGCGGAGATGGCCGTCGCGCTCGCCAAGGGCGAGAAGCTCGACACCCTCGCCACGTCCAAGGTCGACAACGCCGGCACCAAGGGCATCGCCAGCGTGCTCGTCCCGGTCGTCTCGCTGACCAAGGCGAACATCAAGGACACCGTCATCAAGGACGGGATCTACACGCTCGACGAGATCTGCACGGCCAAGTACGCGGCCGCCTGCACCGCCGCGGGCCTGAAGTAAGGCCCCGGCCGTCCGGCCGCCCTCCCGGGCGGGCCGGACGGACCCGAAGCCTGTCCGGCGCCCCGCCCACC
>NZ_JBEXWB010000049.1:0-28993 GCF_040629645.1 Streptomyces sp. NPDC005899
GCCCCGACGCGCGCCCCGTCCCGCCCCGCCTCGCGGCCCCTCCGGCCGCCCTCCCGCATCCCCGTAGACCTCATCCCCGTACACCTCGACCGCCGCCGCACCTCTCCCCGAGTTGCGAGCCCGAAGCCCGGAGCCCTGGAGCCCCCCGGCCGGGGGTTGTCCCCCCGTACACCCCCTACCCCGGTATCGGCGGACAGTTGGCTCCCCGGGGTGACGCCTCGTCACCCGTCGGCTTCCTACCTTCCTCCCCTGCGCACCGACCGGTGCGCGGACGCCGTACGGGGAGGAAACGATGCGCCGATTCGCGAGGACGCTGGCCGCGGTCGCACTGGCGACCACCGTGGTGACGGGGACGGCCGGCTGGGCGTCCGGGAACACCCAGCGGGCCGTGACGGGACCTCCGCCCGGCAGCGCCGAGTGGCGCGCCGACGGGACGCTGGGCAGGCCGCTGCCCGACCCGGGCCGCGCGACTGCGGCGCACGTGGGACGGTTCTTCGCGGGATTGAGCGCGGAGCAGCGGCAGGCGCTGCTGGAGCGGCACCCGTCGGTGGTCGGCAACCTGGACGGCGTCCCGCTGGAACTGCGCTACCGCGCCAACGCCCGCGCGCTGCGGGCCTCCACGGACCCCCGCTACGCCGGCCTCGCCGCCTCCGGACGGCAGATCCTCGCGTTCGACCCGCGCGGGCGCGGCCAGGTCGCCGAGGTGTTCGGGGATCTGCGGGCCGCGCGTCATGTGTCCGTCGTGGTCCCCGGGTCGGACATCGACGCGGGGACCTTCGACCGGCGCCGTGACGTGTACGGCACCCCGGCGGGCATGGCCCGGTCGCTGTACGCCGAGACGGGCCCGGGCAACGCCGTGATCGCGTGGGCCGGTTACACGACCCCGGTGGGCCTCGGCCTGGACGCGGCGACCGGTGGCCTGGCCGAGGCGGGGGCGGAGCGGCTGACCCGGTTCACCGCCGGGCTGGCGGCCGACGGCCTGCCGGCGCCCGCCGTGTTCTGCCACAGCTACGGCTCGGTGGTGTGCGGGCTCGCGGCCTCCGGGCTCGGCGCCACGGATCTGGTCGTGCTCGGCTCTCCCGGGATGCGCGCCGACGACGTGGCCGATCTGCACACCGGGGCCCGGGTCTGGGCGGCCAAGGACGACACCGACTGGATCGACGACGTACCGCACGTGGAGGTGGCGGGTCTGGGACACGGCGCCGACCCGGCCGGCGAGGACTTCGGGGCGCTCCGGGTGCCGGCGAAGGACGCCGAGGGCCACACCGGGTACTTCGCGCCCGGCACGGACTCGCTCCGCGCCTTCGCCGCCGTCGCAGAGGGGGTCTCCCGGTGAGTGCGCGGCAGCTGGTCTCCCGTATCGACGCGGGCACCCCCGCCCACCGCGACCGGGCGGTGGACGGGCTGCGCGCCCTCGCGCTGACGGCCGTCCCGGCCGGTCACTGGCTGCTCGGCGGTTTCCGCCCGGACGGCGGGGGCGCCCTGCACAACGCCAGCCCGCTGTCCACCTTCGCCGTGTTCTCCCCGGTGAGCTGGGTGCTCCAGATGCTGGGGATCTTCTTCCTGGTGGGCGGCTACGCCTCCGTCCTCTCCTACCACCGCAGGCCGTCCACCACCGGCGCCTGGCTGCGCGGCCGGATGGTGCGGCTGGGCCGGCCGGTGCTCGGTGTGACCGCCGTGTGGGCGCTGTTGGTCCCGGTGCTGTTCGCGGCCGGCGTGCCCGAGGCCACCTTGCGTACGGGGGCGAAGCTGGTGGTACAGCCGCTCTGGTTCGTCGGGGTGTATGCCGTGGTCACCGCCCTCACGCCCTGGTGCGTGCGGTCGGCCCGGCGGCTCGGCGGCTGGGCGGCGGCGCCGCTGATCGGCTCGGTCGCCGCGGTCGACCTCCTGCGGTACGGGCCGTACGCGGACGCCGTGCCCTCCTGGGCCGGTCTGCTGAACATCCTGCCCGGCTGGCTGTTCGCCTACCAGCTCGGTGTCAGCTGGGGCGAGGGCCGCCTCTCCCGGCGCGGGGCCCGCTTCCTGCTCGCGGGGGGCACGGTCCTGTTCGCCGTGCTGCTGCTCGTCCTGCACTACCCCGCGTCGATGGTCGGTGTGCCCGGCGAGGCGCGGACCAACTCGCATCCGCCGTCGCTGCTGGTCCTCGCGCTGGCCTCGGCGCAGAGCGGTGCGGCGATCCTCCTGCACGGCCGGATCGGCCGTGCCCTGCGCCGCCCCGCCCTGTGGGCCCCGGTCGTCATGGTCAACCTGTCGGCGATGACGATCCTGTGCTGGCATCAGACGGCGATGCTGGCCGCGGCCGTCCCGGCGTCCTTCGCCGGTGCGGTGCCCGGCCTGACGACGGCGCCGGACTCCGTCGGCTGGATCCTGGCCAGGCTCGCCTGGATGCCGTTGTTCGCCGCCCTGCTGGTGCTGATCTCCCGGTACGCCCGCCGGTTCGAGGCGCCCTGGCAGAGCGCGGGGCGTGCCGGGAGCGCCCGCCGGGCGGCAGCCGGGCTGCTCGCGGCGGGGTTCGCGGTCTTCGCGCTCCGGCTGGCCTGAGCGGGGTCCCCGCGCCGGTGGCCCGAGCGGCATGGCCCTGCCCGCCGGCCGGCCCGAGCGGCGCGGCTCTTCGCGCCGCCCGGCCGGAGCCGGCCGGTACGCCTACTCGCGCGCCGCGGACGTGCTGCTCATGTCCGGGTAGCGGTCCCCCGCCACCTGTCCCGCGATCGGCTCCAGCAGGGCGAGCTCCTCCTCGGTCAGGACGAGCCGGGTCGCCGCGACGTTCTCCAGCAGCCGGCTGCGCTTGCGCGTCCCCGGGATCGGCACCACGGTCAGGCCGTGGACCTGGGCCCGCTGCTGCACCCAGGCGAGGGCCACCTGGGCGGCCGACGCCCCGTGCGCGGCGGCGATCTTGTGGACGGGCTCCAGCAGGGCCGCGTTCGTCCGCGCATTGTCACCGGTGAAGCGCGGCTGGTGCTTGCGGAAGTCGTCCTCGGTCAGGTCCTTGGCCGCGTCCTGGAACGCACCGGTCAGGAAGCCGCGCCCGAGCGGGGAGTACGGCACGAGGGTCACCCCGAGCTCGACGGCCGCCGGCACGGCGCTGCGCTCCACGTCACGGCTGAAGAGCGACCACTCGGACTGGAGGGCGGCGATCGGGTGCACGGCGTGCGCCTCACGGAGCTCCGCCCCGGTCACCTCGCTCAGCCCGAGCTGCTTGACCTTGCCCTGTTCGACGAGTTCGGCCATCGCGCCGACCGATTCGGCGAGCGGCACGAGCGGGTCGCGCCGGTGCATGTAGTACAGGTCGATGACATCGGTCCCCAGCCGCCGCAGACTGGCCTCGACGGCCTCGCGGATGTACGCCGGGTCGTTGCGTATGCCCCGGTGGTGCGGGTCGTCGGTCCGCTCGACGGCGAACTTCGTGGCGAGCGTGATCTCGTCGCGGTGGGCGCCGACGAACGGCGCCAGGAAGGTCTCGTTGGCGCCGCGCCCGTAGATGTCGGCGGTGTCGAAGAGGGTGACGCCCACTTCGAGGGCGGCCTCCAGGGTGTCCCGGGCGGACGCCTCGTCGGTGTTGCCGTAGAACTCGCTGATCCCCATGCAGCCGAGCCCCTGCACACCTACCCGCGGGCCTCCCGTGCCGAGCTCCACGGTCGCGATCCTCTGTGTGTTCCCGCTCATGTCGTCAGGCCCCTCTCCGGTGCCCTGCGGGCGCCGGCATAAAAATCGATCTTGAAGTCGAGTACGGCTAGCGTGTCCTGGAGTTCCGCGATCCGGCTCCGCACGTCGCGGCGGGTCGCCTCCAGGAGTTCCTGCCGTTCCTCGAAGGTGTGGTCGCCCTCGCGGAGCAGCTCCGCGTACCGGACCATGTCGGCGACGGGCATCCCGGTCAGCCGCAGTTTGCCCACGAAGGCGAGCCAGTCCAGGTCGCGGTTGGTGAAGCGGCGCTGGCCGGTGTGCGAACGGTCGACGTGCGGCATCAGGCCGATCCGCTCGTACCAGCGCAGGGTGTGCGCGGTGAGGCCGGTGAGGGCGGCGACCTCGCTGATGGTGTAGCGGTCCTCGCCCTCCGGCCGCGGATGCGCTCGCGGGGCCGACGCGCAGGTGTCCGTTCGTGCGGAAGTGCTCTCCATCAGCGTCATGCCTCCACGCTAGAACCTTGGAGTGCACTCCAAGCAAGTGCGAACGGGTGACGTCTTCGCTCCGGACCGGCCGGTCCGCGGCTCCCGCCCGGTCGATAGGCTCGTGTCCATGCAGAGCCTGGCGATGATCGAGAACTGGCCCGTCCCCACCGCGGCGGCCGCGGTCGTACGAGCGGACGGCCGCGTGGCCGGCACGCACGGTCCGGTCGCGCACCGCTTCCCGCTCGCCTCCGTCTCCAAGCCGCTGGCGGCGTACGCGGCGCTCGTGGCCTACGAGGAGGGCGCGGTCGAGCTGGACGAACCCGCCGGGCCGGAGGGCTCCACCGTCCGCCACCTGCTCGCCCACACCAGCGGCCTGGCCTTCGACGAGCACCGGGTCACCGCGCCCGCGGGCACTCGGCGGCTGTACTCGAACGCCGGCTTCGAGGTGCTCGGCGACCACATCGCGAAGGCGACGGAGATCCCGTTCCCGGAGTACGTCCGCCAGGCGGTCCTGGAACCGCTGGGCATGACGGCGACGACGCTGGACGGCTCACCCGCCAAGGACGGCGTCTCGACGGTGGAGGACCTGGTGCGCTTCGCGGCGGAGGTGCAGGCCCCCCGCCTGCTGGACCCGCGCACGGTGCTGGAGGCGCAGACCGTGGTCCACCCCGGCCTCAAGGGCGTGCTCCCCGGTTACGGCCATCAGAACCCGAACGACTGGGGACTCGGGTTCGAGATCCGTGACTCCAAGTCGCCGCACTGGACCGGACGGTCCTCCTCGCCCGCCACCTTCGGCCACTTCGGCCAGTCCGGCACGTTCCTGTGGATCGACCCGTCGGCGGGCGCGGCCTGTGTCGCGCTGACGGACCGGGCTTTCGGGCCCTGGGCGGCGGAGGTGTGGCCGGCCTTCACGGACGCGGTGCTCGCCGAGCTCGGCAGCTCCCGCTGAGCGCACTCGAACCAGACCGTCTTGCCCCGGTCGCCGTGCGCCTCGACGCCCCAGCTGTCGGTGACGGCGTCCACCAGCAGCAGCCCCCGCCCGCCCTCGTCCAGCGGGTCACCCACGACCGCGTGGGGCAGGCGGGGCGACGCGTCGGCGACCTCGACCCGCACACCCCGCCCCGCCCCGGGAGCAGGAAGATCAGGGTCTGACAGCGACGGCCGGGGACGTGCCGCACGACGTTGGCGATCAGCTCGGTCAGGGCGAGCTCCGCCGCGTCCGCCACGGAGAGCAGACCCCAGCGGGTGAGGTACAGCCGCAGGATGCGGCGAAGATGGCGCGCGGAGTGCTCACCCATCGCCAGGTCGGCGCGGTAGACCGCTTCCTCCGCGTCACCGGTCCGGGTGTCGGATACGTGATTCATGCCACCAGCGTGCAGTGCCCTGATTACTCTCGGCTACGACCTGAAACGAACGCCGCCAGGCGTTGAAGCGAGAGGCCCCCGCCGTGGCCCATGTACAGTCGCTCGACCCGAGTGCTTCCCCGCTGGACTACTACGGCTGGGAGCTGCGCCGGCAGCGGGAGGCCAACGGCCTCAAGCAGGGCCAGCTCGGCGAGATCATCTTCTGCACGGGCTCGCTGATCGGCCAGATCGAGACGACGAAGAAGGTGCCGACCCGCGACTTCTCGGAGCGCCTGGACGCGGCGCTCGGCACGGACGGGGTGTTCTCGCGGCTGGTCGGCCTGGTGCTGCGGAGCCAACTGCCGACCTGGTTCCAGCCGTACGCGGAGATGGAGGCCCGGGCGACGTACATCTCCACCTACCAGGCCCAGTTGGTGTACGGGCTGTTGCAGACGGAGGGGTACGCGCGGGCGGTGCTGGCCACCGGCATGCCCGACGACCTGGAGGGCCTGGTCGCGGCCAGGATGGAACGCCAGCGGATCCTGGAACGGGCCCAGCCGCCGCTGGCCTGGGCGGTTCTGGACGAGGCGGTACTGCACCGGCCGATCGGCGGCCGGGACGTCATGCGGAACCAACTCGCCCGCTTGTTGGAGTTCACCAGGCACCGGTGGATGCGGATCCAGGTGCTGCCGTTCTCGGCTGGTGAACACTCGAGCTTGGATGGGGCATTCAACCTTCTGCGCTTCGACGGTGACCCGGACCTGATCTACACCGAGGACCTCATCTCGGGCCACATGACCGCCAACCCCGAGATCATGAGGGAAGCCGCGCGCCGTTACGCTCACTTGCAGGCCGCAGCCCTCTCCGTCGAGGCCTCTGCGGCCCTGATCACCCGCGTCATGGAGGAGCGTTATGGTAATCGGCCCGGACCTGAAGAGCGCGCCGTGGCGTAAGTCCAGCTACAGCGGGAGCACGGGCGGCGAGTGCGTCGAGTGCACCGTCACCGGTGGCGCCACCTGGCGCACGTCCTCGTACAGCGGGAGCACGGGCGGCGATTGCGTCGAGGTGGCCGACGGCTGCTCTGCGTCCGTCCCGGTCCGCGACAGCAAGGACCCCGCCGGCCCCGTACTCGTCCTCGGTGCCGACGCCTGGCAGGCCTTCGTGGACGGACTCCGCTAGACGGCGGTGCGGCCTGCGGATCCAGGGGGCTCCGCCCCCACCTGCGGCACCCCGGCGGCGCACGCGGGCCACTGACAGGTTCGCACGACAGACGATCACGTGAGTACGACCAGGACTTCCGCGACGGGGCCACCCGGATACGGGTCTGGGGCCTTGCGCTGCTCTCCCTGGCCGCCCTGTCGTGGATCCGGTGCGCCCGTGCTGCTGCTGACGCCGTGGGTGTGCGGCAGGGGGATCACTGCCAGGACGAACGCGACCGGCCAGAGGCGCCCGCCCTGCCCGGGGTGTCCTGCCGGTGTCGGTCGCCGGGATGGGGCTCTTCACGACCGGCACCGTGTCACGCCGGACGAGCGCCCACGGTCAGGCGATGCGCGAACTGGACGCGCCGGCCCGCACGCCCGGAGACTGAGGCTCCCTCAGAGACGTGTCGCGGTCCGGACGAGGTCGGCGACGGCCCTGGACCGGCTGTGCGGCGGCCAGGCGATCACGGTCGTGACCACGGGCGCGTCCAGCACGGGTACGGCGGCGAGGTCGCCGTGCAGCTGCGCCCGGCACGAGTCCGGGAAGACCGCGCAGGCACGGCCCAGCGAGATCAGCTGGAGCAACTGCGCGTGGTCGCGGACCTGCGGGCCGGCGCCGGTCGGGTGGGTGCCGTCACGGCCCGGCCAACGGGGCAGGGGCAGGTCCGGCAGGGCGGTGAGGTCGGCCATGCGCACGTGGTCCCTGGCGGTGAGCGGGTGTCCGGCCGGCAGGACCGCGACCTGGTTCTCCGTGACCAGCTCCTCGACGTCGAAGCCGGCCGTCGAGTCGAACGGCCGGTGCAGCAGCGCCACGTCGGCCCTGCCCTCCCGCAGCAGCCGTTCCTGCTCGGCCGGGCCGCACAGGGTGACGTCGACGGGCACCGCACCCGGGAGAGCGGCGTAGGCGTCGAGCAGTTTCGCCAGGAGTTCGCCGGTCGCCCCCGCCTTCGTCGCCAGGACCAGGCCGGGACGGCCGGTCGCCGCGAGGGCGGTGCGCCGGGTCCGGCGCTCGGCGGCGTCCACCGCGTCGAGGGCCGCCCGGCCTTCGGCCAGCAGCACCGAGCCCGCCTCCGTCAGCGTGACGGTCCGGCCGGTCCGGTCCAGCAGCACGGCTCCCAGCCGGCGTTCGAGCTGCTGGATCGCCCGGGACAGCGGCGGCTGCGCCATCCCGAGCCGCCGCGCGGCGCGTCCGAAGTGCAACTCTTCGGCCACAGCCACGAAGTACCGCAGTTCCCGAGTCTCCACCCGGCCATGCTAGCGCTCGACCGGGACCGATACCCGTACGGTATCGATGCCCACCTGATCGGTGTTGGACCCTTCCCCCCGCCCGGAACCAGCATGGTCACCATGAGTGCACACACGACGGCGCTGGTCACCGGCGCGAACAAGGGAATCGGTTACGAGATCGCCCTGGGCCTGGGCGCCCTCGGCTGGAGCGTGGGCGTCGGCGCCCGCGACGAAGGGCGACGGCGGCTCGCGGTGGAGAGACTGCGCGCGGCCGGCGTCGACGCGTTCGGCGTACCGCTGGACGTCACGGACGACGCGAGCGTGACCGCCGCCGCGCGGCTGGTCGAGGAGCACACCGGGCGTCTGGACGTGCTGGTCAACAACGCGGCCATCACCGGCGGCATGCCGCAGGAGCCCACCCGGGTCGACCCCGCCACCGTCCGGACGGTGGTGGAGACCAACGTGATCGGTGTCATCCGGGTCACCAACGCGATGCTGCCGCTGCTGCGCCGCTCCGCCTCTCCCCGCATCGTCAACATGTCCAGCAGCGTCGGCTCCCTCACCCGACAGTCAGGAGCCGCCGACGAGGCTGCGACGGGCCCGGTGGCCGTGGCGTACGCGCCGTCGAAGACGTTCCTGAACGCCGTCACGCTCCAGTACGCACGGGAGTTCCGGGGCACGAACATCCTGATCAACGCCGGATGCCCGGGCTTCGTCGCGACCGACCTCAACGGCTTCCGCGGCGTGCGCACGCCCGAACAGGGCGCGGCGATCGCCATACGGCTCGCGACCCTGCCCGACGACGGACCGACCGGCGGCTTCTTCGCGGACGCGGGCGAAGTGCCCTGGTGAGGTACGCGACGGCGGCCGTCCGGCGTGCGACGGTCGCCTGCGGGCGGACACGGTGACCGCCGCCCGGTGGACCCGGCGGCTCCGGCCCGGCGGCCGGCTCACACCGCGCCGAGCTCCCACATCAGCACCTCGGCGTCCCGCAGCGCCTCCAGGTCGAGCCCCCGGGACTCCGTGATCCGCGCCGCGTCGCCCTCGCCGAGGTTTTCGCCGCCGACGCGCACCCCGCCCCGCACCACGTGCACGTACACGCCCGCCGCGTCCGGCACGGCCGAGCGCCCGCCCTCCGCCAGGCGCCGCACGTGGAGCGTCGCCCCCGCCTCCGGCAGGGCGTACGGCGTGGAGTCGGCGATCCCCACGACGTGCGTGTACGCGGGCTCCCCACCGGGGGAGAGCGGCGCCAGCCACATCTGAATAAACGTCAGCGGGCGGTCCCCGTCGTTGCGTTCCACGTGGCGCACCCCGGCCGCCGCGCTGAGGTGCTGGACGTCCCCGGCCCGCACGACGGTGGTGTGCCCGGCCGTGTCCCGGTGGGTGAGCTCGCCCTCGACCACCCAGGTGACGATCTCGGTGTGGCTGTGCGGGTGTTCACCGAAGCCGGCCCCCGGGGCGAGACGCTCCTCGTTGCAGGCGATGATCGGCCCGAAGCGCAGGTTGCCGGGGTCGTAGAAGCGCCCGAAGGAGAAGGCGTGCAGCGTCTCGATCCCCGCGGAGACCCCCGGGGCCGGGTCCCCGCCGCGGAAGCGGCTCCCGGAGCGGCGTACGTCCATCACAGGTCCACGGTAGCCCCGCGCGGTGCCCCGTGGCCCCGCCCCACCGCTCCGCCGCCCGGATAAGGCAGTCTTGTGCACGTGCCCCGATCCGATCCTGAGCAGCCCGCTGCGAACGCCGCCCATCTCCACGCCGCGACTCTGAAGCGGCTGGAGCAGTCCTCCGGCCGGCTGGCCGCCAACGCCATCGCCCGCATGGACGAGACGCTGCCGTGGTACCGGGCGATGCCACCGGAGAACCGCTCGTGGATCGGCCTGGTCGCCCAGGCCGGTATCGCCGCGTTCACCGAGTGGTTCCGGCATCCGGAGACCCCGCAGGCGATCTCCACCGACGTGTTCGGGACGGCCCCGCGCGAGCTGACCCGTGCGATCACGCTGCGGCAGACCGTCGAGATGGTGCGGACGACGATCGAGGTGATGGAGAGCGCGATCGAGGAGGTCGCGGCGCCCGGCGACGCGTCGGCGCTGCGGGAGGCGCTGCTCGTCTACGCCCGCGAGATCGCCTTCGCGACCGCCCAGGTCTACGCGCAGGCGGCCGAGGCCCGCGGCGCGTGGGACGCCCGGCTGGAGTCGCTCGTGGTGAACGCGGTGCTGTCCGGCGAGGCCGACGAGGGCGCCGTGTCCCGGGCCGCGGCCCTCGGCTGGAACAGCCCCGAGCACGTGTGCGTCGTCCTGGGAACCGCCCCGGACGGGGACAGCGAGCTCACGGTGGAGGCCATTCGGCGGGCCGCCCGGCACGCCAAGCTCCAGGTGCTGACGGGCGTGCTCGGGCACCGGCTGGTCGTGATCGCCGGCGGCAGCGACAACCCCCTGAACGTCGCGAAGTCGCTGATCGGGCCCTACGCGGCGGGTCCCGTGGTCGCCGGGCCGGTGGTGCCCGACCTGCTCGCGGCCACCCGGTCCGCGCAGGCCGCGGCCGCCGGACTCAAGGCCTGCTCGGCGTGGCAGGACGCTCCGCGCCCCGTCCTGTCGGACGATCTCCTTCCGGAACGCGCGATGGCCGGTGACCCGGCCGCGCGTGATCAGCTGGTGGAGGAGATCTACAGACCACTCGAAGAGGCCGGTTCGGCTCTGCTGGAGACGCTGAGTGTCTATCTCGAACAGGCGAGCAGCCTGGAGGGTGCGGCCAGGATGCTGTTCGTGCATCCCAATACCGTGCGCTACCGGCTGCGACGTGTGACGGACGTCACCGGCTGGTCTCCCTCCGATGTCCGCTCCGCCTTCACCCTGCGGATCGCCCTCATCCTGGGGCGCTTGGCCGCCGGAGACACTCAGTCCTAGACTTTTGTCGGACTTCAACAATTCCCCTGACGGTTCTTCGTCCCTGTCCCCACGGGCATCGGAGGCCGTCCACAAGAGAGAGTGTGAGGGTGCTCGTACTCGTCGCTCCCGGCCAAGGCGCTCAGACGCCCGGCTTCCTGACTCCCTGGCTCGACCTCCCCGGTGCCTCCGACCGCATCGCGGGCTGGTCCGACGCCATCGGGCTCGACCTTGCCCACTACGGCACGAAGGCCGACGCGGACGAGATCCGCGACACGGCGGTGGCCCAGCCGCTGCTCGTCGCCGCGGGCCTCCTGTCCGCCGCCGCCCTGGACGCCTCGCCCGGCGTCGTCGCGGGACACAGCGTCGGTGAGATCACCGCCGCCGCGCTCGCCGGCGTCATCGACGACGAGGCCGCCCTCCGCTTCGTCCGCACCCGTGGTCTCGGCATGGCCGAGGCCGCCGCCGCCACCCGGACCGGCATGGCCGCGCTCCTGGGCGGGGACCCCGCCGTGACGGTTCCGCACCTGGAGAAGCTCGGGCTCACCCCGGCGAACGTCAACGGCGGCGGGCAGATCGTCGCCGCGGGCACCGCGGAGCAGATCGCCGCGCTGGTCCAGGACATGCCCGAGGGCGTGCGCCGTGTGGTGGAGCTCAAGGTCGCCGGCGCGTTCCACACGCACCACATGGCCCCGGCCGTGGAGAAGCTGCGCGCGGCCGCCGGTGAGCTGAAGGTGGCCGACCCGGCGGTGACGTACGTCTCGAACGCCGACGGGAAGACGGTCGCCACCGGCACCGAGGTCATCACGCGCCTCGTCGGCCAGGTCGCCAACCCCGTCCGCTGGGACCTGTGCATGGAGACCTTCAAGGAGCTCGGCGTCACGGCGATCGTCGAGGCGGCACCCGGTGGCACCCTGGTCGGGCTCGCCAAGCGCGCGCTGCCCGGCGTGAAGACCCTCGCGCTCAAGACCCCCGACGACCTCGACGCGGCCCGCGCGCTCATCTCCGAGCACGCGGGCGCCTAAGGAGCCCGAGAGCATGTCGAAGATCAAGCCCAGCAAGGGCGCCCCGTACGCACGGATCATGGGTGTCGGCGGTTACCGGCCGACCCGTGTCGTGCCCAACGAGGTGATCCTCGAGACGATCGACTCGTCCGACGAGTGGATCCGCTCCCGCTCCGGCATCGCGACCCGCCACTGGGCCTCCGACGAGGAGACCGTGGCCGTGATGTCCGTCGAGGCCGCGGGCAAGGCCATCGCCGACGCCGGGATCGCCCCGGAGCAGATCGGCGGAGTCATCGTCTCCACCGTCTCCCACTTCCAGCAGACCCCGGCCATCGCCACCGAGATCGCCCACCGGGTCGGCGCGGGCAAGCCCGCCGCCTTCGACATCTCGGCGGGGTGCGCGGGCTTCGGCTACGGCCTGACCCTCGCCAAGGGCATGGTCGTCGAGGGCTCGGCGGAGTACGTGCTCGTCATCGGCGTCGAGCGGCTCAGCGACCTCACCGACCTGGAGGACCGCGCGACGGCCTTCCTGTTCGGCGACGGCGCGGGCGCGGTCGTCGTGGGCCCCGCGAAGGAGCCGGCCATCGGCCCCACGGTCTGGGGCTCGGAGGGCGACAAGTCCGCGACGATCAAGCAGACCGTGCCGTGGAACGACTTCCACGGCGGCGACGTCTCGAAGCTGCCGCTCGACAGGAACGGCGAGATCAAGTTCCCGGCCATCACACAGGAGGGCCAGGCGGTCTTCCGCTGGGCCGTCTTCGAGATGGCGAAGGTCGCCCAGCAGGCGCTGGACGCGGCCGGGATCGCCCCGGACGACCTGGACGTCTTCATTCCGCACCAGGCCAACATGCGGATCATCGACTCGATGGTGAAGACCCTCAAGCTGCCGGAACACGTCACGGTCGCCCGTGACGTGGAAACCACCGGCAACACGTCGGCCGCCTCGATTCCGCTCGCTATGGAGCGGCTTCTGGCGACCGGCCAGGCCAAGAGCGGCGACACGGCGCTCATCATCGGTTTCGGGGCGGGTCTCGTCTACGCCGCGACGGTCGTTACCCTCCCCTAGGCACTCCGGATTTTCCGGTCGTACGCCCCAACCCTGAAGAAACACTCGAAGGAGCTCCAACATGGCCGCCACTCAGGAAGAGATCGTCACCGGTCTCGCCGAGATCGTCAACGAGATCGCCGGTATCCCGGTCGAGGACGTCCAGCTGGACAAGTCCTTCACCGACGACCTGGACGTCGACTCGCTGTCCATGGTCGAGGTCGTCGTCGCCGCCGAGGAGCGCTTCGACGTCAAGATCCCCGACGAGGACGTCAAGAACCTCAAGACGGTCGGGGACGCCGCCGACTACATCCTGAAGCACCAGGGCTGATCCCAGCCCGTCCTGTGTGTCGCCACCCGGCGGTGGCGCCGCTGATTCACGACCCTCTACACGTGGAGAAGATTTTCCAGTGATCCCGACCAATCGCACCGTGGTCGTCACCGGTATCGGCGCAACCACTCCGCTGGGTGGCGACTCCGCATCGACCTGGGAAGGTCTGATGGCCGGCCGCTCCGGCGTCAAGCCTCTCGAGGGCGAACGTTTCGCCGACCTGCCCGTCCGGATCGCCGCCCTCGCGGCCGTCGACCCCGGCGAGGTACTGCCTCGTCCGCTCGCCCGCAAGCTGGACCGCTCCGCGCAGTTCGCGCTGATCGCCGCCCGCGAGGCGTGGGCGGACGCGGGCTTCACCGGCAAGGCCGGTGAGGACGAGAAGATCCGGCCCGAGCGCCTGGGCTCGGTCATCGCCTCCGGCATCGGCGGCGTGATCACCCTGCTCGACCAGTACGACGTGCTGAAGGAGAAGGGCGTACGCCGCGTCTCCCCGCACACCGTTCCCATGCTCATGCCCAACGGCCCGGCGGCCAACGTCGGCCTGGAGGTCAACGCCCAGGCCGGTGTGCACACCCCGGTCTCGGCCTGCGCCTCGGGCGCGGAGGCCATCGGGTACGCCGTGGAGATGATCCGCACCGGCCGCGCCGACGTCGTCGTCGCCGGTGGCACCGAGGCGGCCATCCACCCGCTGCCGATCGCCGCGTTCGCCAACATGATGGCGATGTCCAAGAGCAACGACGAGCCCGAGAAGGCCTCGCGCCCCTACGACACGGCCCGGGACGGCTTCGTCCTCGGCGAGGGCGCCGGCGTCGTCATCCTGGAGTCCGCCGAGCACGCGGCCGCCCGGGGCGCCCGGGTCTACTGCGAGGTGCTGGGCCAGGGCCTGTCCGCGGACGCCCACCACATCGCGCAGCCCGAGCCCACCGGACGCGGGATCGCCGCCGCGATGCAGAACCTGCTGGACTCCACGGACCTCAAGCCGTCGGAGGTCGTGCACCTGAACGCGCACGCCACGTCCACGCCGCAGGGCGACGTGGCGGAGATCAAGGCACTGCGCGCGGTGCTGGGTGACGACCTGGACCACGTCGCCATCTCGGCCACGAAGTCGATGACGGGTCACCTGCTGGGTGGCGCGGGCGGCATCGAGACCGTGGCGACGGTGCTGGCGCTGCACCACCGGATGGCACCGCCCACCATCAACGTCGACGACCTCGACGAGGCCGTGGACGCGGACATCGTGCGGGCGGAGCCCCGGGCGCTGCCGGAGGGGCCGATCGCCGCGATCAACAACTCGTTCGGCTTCGGCGGCCACAACGTGGTCCTGGCCTTCCGTTCCGTCTGACCCGCGCACCCCGGCACATCGAAGGCCCGCCCCATGAGCACGAGGGGCGGGCCTTCCGCGCACCGGGAGCAAGAACGTTTCTGCTCGGGAGGCGTCAGCTCGCCGGCAGGCGTCCTGGTCAGACCACCTGGTGCAGCCACCGCACGGGCGCACCCTCGCCGGCGTGCCGGAAGGACTCCAGCTCGTCGTCCCACGGCTTGCCCAGCAGCTTGGCGACCTCCGCCTCCAGGTCCGACTCCCCGCGCACCGAGCGCGCCAGCGCGGCGCGCAGCCGGTCCTCCGGGACGAGGATGTCGCCGTGCATGCCCGTGACCGCGTGGAAGATGCCCAGGCCGGGCGTGGAGCTGTAGCGCTCGCCCTCCGCCTGGGGGCACGGCTCGGCCGTCACCTCGAAGCGCAGCATGTCCCAGCCCCGCAGTGCCGAGGCCAGCTCGGAGGCCGTCCCGGCGCGGCCCTTCCAGGAGAACTCGGACCGCCAGGTGCCGGGCGCGGCGGGCTGTCTGATCCAGTCGAGCTGGACCCGCACACCGAGCACGCCTCCCACCGCCCATTCGACGTGCGGGCACAGCGCGCGCGGTGCGGAGTGAACGTACAGGACTCCACGTGTCGTCACCGGGACCTCCAGTGTGGGACGAGGTTCGCCTTCCCCAGCGGCCTCGCGCCCGTACCGCCTCTTCCCGGCCGGCTCCCGAGGTTGTCATCAGTAAACAGCATCGGGAGTTAATCTCCTGAAAAGGGACAGTATGTGACGAAGGGTAACCCACCGGGGCCCTCGTGGGTGCGCGGGTCGGCGAGTCGCCACTGGTTCGACGGGGAAAAGCTACCGTGCGCGGGGGCCGGCCGTGTGACGTACCGTCGGTCCTGGGCCCTGGATTCGCTCAGCATTCACCCGCCAGGGAGCACGGGCCCGCCACCTGGGGGTGTCGGTATGCGCCGGGGGCACAGTCACCTGGGTGACCGGAGGGACGAGAGGCATGTACGAGCGCCGGCCACGTCATCGTGTCCGCAGGGCCGCCGTGACGTCCGTGGCGGCCGTGCTCGCGGGCGTCGCCGCGCTGACGGGCTGCACCGCCGGCCCGGACGGTGGCGCGCGGAGCACGTCCACGACGCGGAGCCCGTCCCCCGCCGCCGCCCCCGCGTGGGACGCCGGTCCGGCCTCCCTGGCCGCCGTCGGGGACTCCATCACCACCGGTTTCGACGCCTGCTCGGTCCTCGCCGACTGCCCCGAGGTGTCGTGGGCGACGGGCACGGACGGCGCGGTCCGCAGCCTCGCGGTGCGCCTCCTCGGAGCGGCGGGGGCGGCGTCGCACAGCACGAACCACGCCGTGTCGGGGGCCCGGATCGCGCAGCTGCCGGAGCAGATGGCCCTGGCCGCGAAGGAGCGGCCCGAGCTGGTCACGGTGATGATCGGCGCCAACGACGCCTGCCGGGACTCCGTGCGGCTGATGACCCCGGTCGCGGACTTCCGCGCCTCCTTCGAGGCGTCGCTGCGGCAGCTGCGCGCCACGGCCCCCCGGGCCCAGGTCTACGTGTCGAGCGTGCCGGACCTGATGCGGCTGTGGTCGACGGGGCGGAAGAACCCGCTGGGCAAGGAGGTCTGGAAGCTGGGGATCTGCCGGTCGATGCTCCAGGACGCGGACGACATGGGCGCGGCGGCCGTGGCCCGGCGCGAGGCGGTGCGGCAGCGGGTCGTCGCGTACAACGGCGTCCTCAGGGACGTCTGCGCCGGGTACGCGCGGTGCCGCTACGACGGCGGGGCGGTGTTCGACTACCGGTTCACGGGCGAGCAGCTGAGCCCCTGGGACTGGTTCCACCCCGGCCGTGACGGTCAGGCCAGGCTGGCGGAAATCGCTTACCGCGCGGTCACGGCGGCCGGCCCACCGGCGTAAAGTTGCTGGTCATGAAGACGGGTGCGGCGGTACACGGCGAAGACTTCTCCACGCTCACGGACGGCACCCCCGTCCGGCGCTGGACCTTGGAGCGCGACGGCACACGGGTGCGCGTGCTGACGTACGGCGCGGTGGTGCAGTCGGTCGAGGTCCCCGGGCGGGACGGCACCCGGGCCGGGGTGGCTCTCGGGCTGCCGGACGCCGTGGCCTACGAGAAGTCCGTGGGCCCGTATCTCGGCGCCGTGGTCGGGCGGTACGCGAACCGGATCGGGGGCGCCGCGTTCGTCCTCGACGGGCGGACGCACCGCGTGACGCCGAACGAGGGCCGCAACCACCTCCACGGCGGCACCGCCGGGTTCGACAGGCGGGTCTGGGACGCCGAGGAGGTGCCGGACGGCGTGCGGCTGGGCCTGGTCTCCGAGGACGGCGAGGAGGGCTACCCCGGGCGGCTGGCCGTCTCGGTGGCGTACACCCTGGACGAGGGCGGGGCCCTGCGCATCGCCTACCGGGCGGTGACGGACGCCCCGACGGTGGTGAACCTGACGAACCACACCTACTGGAACCTGGCCGGAGCGGACAGCGGCAGCGCGCTCGGGCACGAACTGCGGCTCGCGGCCGGGCGGATCACGCCCGCGGACGCGGAGTCCGTCCCGACGGGCGAGTTCGCTCCGGTGGACGGCACCCGGTTCGACTTCCGGCGGCCGCGGCCGGTGGAAGCCGGCTACGACGTCAACTACGTCCTCGACGGGACGGGCGGGGAGCCGGTCGCCGAGCTGTACGACCCCGCGTCCGGGCGGCTGCTGACCGTCCGTACGACGGAGCCGGGCATGCAGCTGTACACGGCCGACCACCTGGACGGGCAGCCGTTCGCCCCCTGTTCCGGGATCGCGCTGGAGACCCAGCACTTCCCCGACTCACCGAACCGGCCCGAGTTCCCGGGCACGGTGCTGCGGCCCGGCGAGGAGTTCGCGTCCACGACGGTGTACGGCTTCTCGGTGCGCTGAGCCGGCCTGTTCCCGGGGCCCGCGTCAACACGCGACCGCCAGGTTCACCGGCGGGTGATTCGGCCCGGATCCGGCGCGTTGGCACGGCAGTTGGCGGGGTCGGCACACCAGGGTGATCGTCATGACGAATGACGAACCGACACCCGCCCGCACGTCCCGCCGTGCCGTGATCGCGGGTGCCGCCACCGGCGCCGCGGCCCTCGCCGTGACGGCCGCCGCCCCGTCCGCGGCCGCCGCGGCGCCCCGGGCCGCGGCCGCCGTGGAGGGCACGGCCCCCGGCTCCGACTGGCAGGCCTGCCTCACCGTCGCCCGCGCCGTCCTCGTGCGCGACGGGAACGACCGCGACCTGGTGCCCCGCTACCGTGAGGTCCTGCTCGGCAAGGGCCTGCCCCGCACCCGGGGCGCACGCAAGAAGGTCCTGGTCGTCGGCGCGGGACCGGCCGGACTGACGGCGGCACGGCTGCTGCACGAGGCCGGGCACACCGTCACCGTGATCGAGGCCAACGGCAACCGCGTCGGCGGCCGGATCAAGACCTTCCGGGCCGGCGGCCACGAGAAGTCCGACCCGCCCTTCGCCGATCCGAAGCAGTACGCCGAGGCCGGGGCGATGCGCATCCCGGACAGCCACCCGCTGGTCACCGGGCTGATGGCCCGGCTGGGGCTGAAGACCCGGCGCTTCCACCTGGTCGACGTGGACGGCGCGGGGCGCCCCGCCAACCGCACCTGGATCCACGTCAACGGGGTCCGGGTCCGCCGTGCCGACTACGCGGCCCGCCCGCAGGCGGTCAACCGCTCCTTCGGCGTCCCCGCGGCCCACGAGAACACCCCCGCCTCGCAGATCGTGCGGGAGGCGTTCGCCCCCGTGCGCGCGGAGATCGAGGGCAAGGAGGGGACGGCCCTCGTCGAGGGCTGGGCGCGGGTGCTCCAGCGGTACGGGCACTGGTCGATGTACCGGTACCTGACCGAGGCGGCCGAGCTCGACGAGCGCACCATCGACCTCATCGGCACCGTCGAGAACATGACCTCGCGCCTCCACCTCGCCTTCCTGCACAGCTTCATCGGGGCCTCCCTGATCAGCCCGGCCACCTCCTTCTTCGAGCTGCCGGGTGGCACGGCGACCCTGGCCGACGCCATGTACGCGCAGGTCAAGGGCCTGGTGCGCCTGGACCGCCGGGCCACCCGCATCACCCACGGCGAGCACGGGGTGAGCGTCGAGACGGTCTCGGAGGGGCGGAACGGCCCCGTCATCCGGGAGACCTTCACCGGTGACCGGGCGATCATCACGGTGCCCTTCTCCGGGCTGCGGCACATCCCGGTGAGCCCCGCGCTGTCGTACGGCAAGCGGCGGGCGGTCACCGAGGTCCACTACGACGCGGCGACGAAGGTGCTCCTGGAGTTCAGCCGCCGCTGGTGGGAGTTCGACGAGGCGGACTGGAAGCGGGAGCTGGAGGCCGTGCGCCCCGGCCTGTACGACGCCTACCGGCTCGGCAGGGCCCCGGCGGACGGTACGCTGCTCGGCGCCCACCCCTCCGTGCCCGGCGGCCACGTCCCGCCCGCCCAGCGGGTGCACTACGCCGCCTGCCGGGCCGCGGCCCGCGACCAGCCGGAGGCGGCCCGTGTCATCGGCGGCGGCTCGGTGACGGACAACGCCAACCGGTTCATGTACCAGCCCTCGCACCCGGTGGAGGGCAGCGCGGGCGGGGTGATGCTCGCGTCGTACAGCTGGGCCGACGACGCCCTGAAGTGGGACTCCCTGGACGACGACGAGCGCTACCCGCGCACCCTGGGCGGCGTCCAGGACGTGTACGGGCAGCGCGTCGAGGTGTTCTACACGGGGGTGGGCCGCACCCAGTCGTGGATGCGCGACCCGTACGCGTACGGCGAGGCGTCGGTGCTCCTGCCGGGCCAGCACACCGAGCTGTTCCCGCATGTGCGCACCCCCGAGGGGCCGCTGCACTTCGCCGGCTGCCACACCTCGGTCAAGCCCGCCTGGATCGAGGGCGCCCTGGAGTCCGCGGTGCGGACCGCGCTGGAAGTGCACGGCGCCTGAGCGGCGGCGGGCCGCCGGGCCGGCCGGCCCGGCGGCTTTCTCAGCCCTTGCGCAGGGTGTGGGGCGGGGCCGGCTCCGGCCCCGCCTCCGGCTGTGCCGTGAGGTCGCGGGCGAGCAGCGTGGCCCCGGCGACGGCTCCCGGCATCAGGAACACGGCGACGAAGGGGACGAGGAAGGCGAGGGCGAGCGGGACGCCGAAGCCGAGGACGGCCGCCCGGCGCCCGCGCAGCAGCACGAGCCGGTCCTTGAGGGCCATGCCCCGGCGCTGGAGGGCGACCGCCGTGAGCTCCTCGCAGAGGAAGTAGCCGGAGACGCAGAAGCCGAGGGCGGGGACGACGGTCTGCCCGACGACGGGGACGAAGCCCAAGGCGAAGAGCAGCACACCGTAGAGCGCGACGCGCACCAGGATGCGGACGGAGTCGCGGGCCGAGATCCACAGTTCGCGCCAGAGCGGCAGCCCCGATCCGGGCACCTCGCCGCCCTCGCTGCGGTCGACCTCCTCGGAGAGGGACTCGTAGAACGGCTGGCCGGCCAGGAGGGTCACGGCGGTGAAGGTGATCACCGCGAGGAACAGCCCGAGGACGAAGACGAGGACGACGAGGGTGTTGCGCAGGAGCCCCACCCACGGCGAGGACCAGTCGTCGGCGAACGGGGTGGCCCAGGCCACGAGGTCGTCGGCCCCGTAGCCGAGCCCGACGAGCGCGCCCGTGTACAGGACGAGGGTGATGAGTCCCGGCAACAGGCCGAATCCGAACCACCGGCCGTGTCCGAGGACCCAGCGCTGTCCCTTTATCAAGTAGCCGAAACCCGCCCCGAGATCGCTCATGGGCGTCAGCGTACTTGCGCGAACCATTGACACGTGCCCTGGCCCGTCATTACCGTCACGCCAGCATTTCGAACGAGCGACGAAATACCGAACACGAAACACCGAACACGCAGAGAGGCAACACCCGTGCGTATCACCGGAATCAGCACGCATGTCGTGGGCACGCCCTGGCGCAATCTCACCTACGTCCAGGTGCACACCGACGAGGGGCTCACCGGGGTCGGCGAGACGCGGATGCTCGGACGTACGGACGCGCTGGTCGGTTACCTCCAGGAGGCGTCGGCCAACCACATCGCCGGATCCGACCCGTTCGCCGTCGAGGACCTCGTCCGCCGCATGAAGTACGGCGACTACGGGCGGGCCGGGGAGATCGTGATGTCGGGTATCGCGGTCGTCGAGATGGCCTGCTGGGACATCAAGGGCAAGGCGCTCGGCGTCCCGGTGTGGCAGTTGCTCGGCGGGAAGGTCACCGACCGGGTCAAGGCGTACGCCAACGGCTGGTACACCACCGAGCGCACCCCGGAGGCGTACCACAAGGCGGCGCAGGGGGTCGTCGAGCGCGGGTACCGGGCGCTGAAGATCGACCCCTTCGGCACGGGCCACTTCGAGCTGGGCCAGGCGGAGACCCGCTACGCCGTGTCCCTGATCGAGGCCGTCCGGGACGCCATCGGCCCCGACACCGAGCTGATGCTGGAGATGCACGGGCGGTTCAGCCCCTCGACGGCGGTGCGGATCGCCCGCGAGATGGCGCCCTTCGCGCCGGCGTGGCTGGAGGAGCCGGTACCGCCGGAGAACCTCAAGGCGCTCAGCAAGGTCGCCGAGAAGGTCGACCTCCCGATCGCGACGGGTGAGCGCATCCACGACCGCATCGAGTTCCGCGAGCTGTTCGAGTCGCAGGCCGCCGACATCATCCAGCCCGACCTCGGCCACATCGGCGGCATCCTGGAGACCCGCAAGCTCGCCGCCACGGCCGAGACCCACTACACGCTGGTCGCACCGCACAACGTGGGCGGTTCGGTGCTGACGGCGGCCAGCCTCCAGCTCGCGGGCTGCACGCCGAATTTCAAGATCCTCGAGCACTTCAACGACTTCGCGGACGCCGACATCAAGAAGGTCGTCAAGGGCGCACCGCAGGTCGATCCCGCCACCGGCTGCTTCGAGCTCTCCCACGCCCCGGGGCTCGGTGTGGAGCTGGACGTGGACGCCGCCGCGGAGTTCCCGCAGCAGCAGGCACGGTTCGACCTGTGGGCGGACGGCTGGGAGAAGAGGCAGCCCAAGTGAGCACGCTCTCGCGTTCGCTGGTCGTCGAGCGGCCCGGCAGCCACCGGCTGACCGAGGGCCCCCTCCCGGAGCCGGGTCCCGGCGAGGTCCGGGTGCGGGTCGCCGCGGCCGGGATCTGCATGAGCGACCGCGAGGTGTACGACGGCCACCGCGACGCCGCCTACGTGCGGTACCCCGTGGTGCCGGGCCACGAGTGGTCGGGGACCGTCGACGCCGTCGGTGCGGGCGTCGATCCCGCCCTCACCGGCCGGCGCACGGTCGCCGAGGGCTTCCGCGCCTGCGGTTCCTGCGAACGGTGCCGGTGCGGGGAGACATCGCTGTGCACGGCGGGTTACGAGGAGACGGGCTTCACCCGCCCCGGCGCCTTCGCCGACCACGTGGTGGTACCGGCCCGGCTGCTGCACCTGCTCCCCGACGACGCGGACCTGCGGGCCGCGGCCCTGCTGGAGCCGGCCGCGGTCGTCGCGGCGGCGGTGCGGGCGGCTGCCCCGGAGCCGGGCGAGCGGATCGCGGTGGTCGGGGCGGGGACGCTCGGGCTGCTGGCCGCGCAGCTGCTGGCGGCCGTCTCACCGGCCGGGCTGACCGTGATCGACCCGCGTGCCGTACGGGCCTCGCGGGCCCTGGACTTCGGGGCGGACGAGGCGCGCAGTCCGCAGGAGGCGGAGGAGGTCCGGGGCCGGTACGACCTGGTCGTGGAGACCGCCGGCGCACCGACCACCGCGGCCGACGCCTGCCTGCTGGCGCGGCGCGGCGGGCGGGTGGTCCTCACCGGGATGTTCACCCCGGGGGCGGTGGGCATCGACCCGGTGCACCTCTCCCTCAGCCAGCTCACCGTGCGCAGCGTCTTCGGGGCTCCCTCGTCGGCCTGGTCGTACGCGGTACGGGCGTTCACGGCGGGGCTGCTCGACCCCGCCCCGCTGATCACCCACGAGTTCCCGCTGGAGCGGTTCGCCGAGGCCGTGGCGCTGGTCGGCGCCGGCGGCCCGGAGACGGGGAAGGTGCTGCTGCGTCCCTGACGGGCCGCCCCGAGCCGTGCACCGGGACGGCGGCCGTCCGGCCCCCTCCGTACCGGGGCACACCCAAAGACCCGAATGTCGTCCGAGATACCGAACAAATCGAACATGAAGGACCAGCCGTGAACGACGTCCCTGCCACTCCCCCCGGTACCACCGGCTTCCGGCGCCCCGGTGACGCCGTACTCACCTCGCTGGGCCTCGGCCCCGCGCCCCTCCTCCCCTCCGACGCCTCCCCGCACTCCTTCCCCGGTGGCGGGACCTGGCGCACCGAAGTGCCCTCGGTGGAGGGGCCGGAGGCCCTCGGTGCCGTACTGGAGGAGTCCGCGAGGCTCGACGTCCCGGTCCACCGCATCAGCCAGGGCAGCGGCGTCTGGATGCTGACCGACGCGGAGATCACCGAGATGGTGAAGGGCTGCGCCGAACGGGACGTCGAGCTCTGCCTGTTCACCGGGCCACGCGGCACCTGGGACACCGGCGCGTCGGTCCGCACGGACTCCGGCGGCGCCGGGCTGCGCGCCCGGGGCCACGACGCCCTGGCCGGCTGCGTCGAGGACGCCCTGCGCGCCACCGGGCTGGGCGTGAAGTGCCTGCTGGTGGCCGACGAGGGGGTGCTGTGGACCCTGCACCGGCTGCGTGAGCAGGGCGCCCTGCCGGCGGACACCACCTTCAAGGTGTCCGCGCTGATCGGTCCCGTGAACCCGGCGTCGTACGCCGTGTTCGAGCAGCTGGGGGCCGACTCGGTCAACATCCCGTCCGACCTGACGCTCGCCCAGCTCACGGAGATCCGCCGGGTCTCCCGGGCGCCGATGGACCTGTACATCGAGGCCCCGGACGACCTCGGCGGCTACGTGCGGATGTACGAGGTCGCCGAGCTGATCCGGCGCGGTGCGCCGCTGTACCTGAAGTTCGGCCTCTCCCGCTCCCCCGGGATCTATCCGTACGGACGGCACCTGCGGGAGCTGGCGCTGGCCACCGCCAGGGAGCGGGTGCGGCGCGGCCGGCTGGCGCTGGACCTGCTCGCGCGGCACGGGGCCGACGGGGGCATGGCGCCGCTCGGCACCCGGCTGCCGGGACCGCTCAACCGGTTCGCGATCCCCTCATAACGTTCCGGAAACACTCCGCCCAAAAAAAGACAGAGCCGCGCACAATCCCACACACCCGTTCTCGGTCGATGCGCCCCAGCCCCCTGGACGTGCCGGCGTCACCGGACCGAACCCCCACCCACACCAAGGATGATGACTATGCGCAACCGCAGAGCCGCACTCGCCGCCATAGCCTCCGCCGCCTCCCTCGCCCTCGCCCTGACCGCCTGCGGGCAGAACGGCGAAGGCGGCAGCGACGAGGACAAGGGCGGCTCCGACGGCGCCACCATCGGCATCGCCATGCCGACCAAGTCCTCCGAGCGCTGGATCTCCGACGGCGCCAACGTCGAGAAGGAGCTCGAGGCCAAGGGCTACGAGACCAAGCTCGTCTACGGTGAGGACGACCCGGACCAGCAGGTCTCGCAGATCGAGAACATGATCACGCAGGGCGTGGACGCCCTGATCATCGCCGCGATCGACAACAAGTCCCTCGACAACGTGCTCCAGCAGGCCAAGGACGCCGACATACCGGTGATCTCCTACGACCGGCTGATCCTCGGGTCCGAGAACGTCGACTACTACGCCTCGTTCGACAACGAGAAGGTCGGCGAGCTCCAGGGCACCTACATCGTGGACAAGCTCGGCCTGAAGGACGGCGGGAAGGGCCCCTTCAGCATCGAGCTGTTCGCCGGCTCCAACGACGACAACAACACCAAGTACTTCTTCCAGGGCGCGATGAACGTCCTCAAGCCCTACATGGACAAGGGCGAGCTCGTCGTCCGGTCCAAGCAGACCGCCCTCAACCAGGTCACCACCCTGCGCTGGGACGGCGGCACCGCGCAGAAGCGCATGGACGACCTCCTGACGTCCAGCTACCGCAGCGCCCGGATCGACGCCGTCCTCTCGCCGTACGACGGCATCTCCATCGGCATCCTCTCCGCCCTCAAGTCGGACGGCTACGGCTCCAAGGCCAAGCCGATGCCCGTCGTCACCGGCCAGGACGCCGAGGTCGCCTCGGTGAAGTCGATCATCACGGGTGAGCAGACGCAGACGGTCTACAAGGACCTGCGCCAGCTCGCCAAGGTCGCCTCCAACATGGTGGACGCCGCCCTGAACGACAAGAAGCCCGAGGTCAACGACACCAAGTCCTACGACAACGGTGCCAAGGTCGTCCCCGCCTTCCTGCTGCAGCCGGTCAGCGTCGACAAGGCCAACTACAAGCAGGTCCTGGTCGACGGCGGCTACTACACCGAGAACGACCTCAAGTAACCGGGCCCCTCAAGGATTGGAAGGCAAGACCATGGCGGGACCCGTCCTGGAAATGCGCTCGATCGTCAAGACCTTTCCCGGTGTCAAAGCGCTGTCGGACGTCACGCTGACCGTCCGCCAGGGCGAGGTCCACGCCATCTGCGGAGAGAACGGCGCCGGCAAGTCGACCCTCATGAAGGTCCTCTCCGGCGTCCACCCGCACGGCAGCTACGAGGGGGACATCCTCTTCGAGGGCGAGACCTGCCGCTTCAAGGACATCCGGGCGAGCGAACAGCACGGCATCGTGATCATCCACCAGGAGCTGGCGCTGGTGCCGTACCTCTCCATCGCGGAGAACATCTTCCTCGGCAACGAGCACGCCCGGCGCGGACTGATCAACTGGAACGACACCCTCAGGCACGCCGGCGAACTGCTGCGCCGGGTCGGCCTCGACGAGCACCCGGAGACCCGCGTCGCCGACATCGGTGTGGGCAAGCAGCAGCTGGTGGAGATCGCCAAGGCGCTGTCGAAGAAGGTGAAGCTGCTCATCCTCGACGAGCCGACGGCGGCGCTCAACGACGAGGACAGCGGCAAGCTCCTCGACCTGATCCTCTCGCTGAAGGACCAGGGCATCACGTCGATCATCATCTCGCACAAGCTGAACGAGATCCGCCGGGTCGCCGACTCGGTCACGATCATCCGCGACGGGCACTCCATCGAGACGCTCGACGTGAAGGCGGCGGGGACGACCGAGGACCGGATCATCAGCGGGATGGTGGGCCGCGACCTGGAGAACCGTTTCCCCGAGCGCACCCCGCACCACCCCGAGAAGGGGACCGCGCCCGCCCTGGAGATCCGCAACTGGACCGTGCACCACCCCATCGACCAGCAGCGCAAGGTCGTCGACGACGTCTCCATCGAGGTGCGGCGCGGCGAGATCGTCGGGATCGCCGGGCTCATGGGCGCCGGCCGCACCGAGCTGGCGATGAGCGTCTTCGGCCGCTCCTACGGCCGGTACGCGGGCGGCTCCGTCCTCAGGGACGGCACCGAGGTCCGCACCAAGAGCGTCCCCGAGGCGATCAGGCACGGCATCGCCTACGCCACCGAGGACCGCAAGCACTACGGCCTCAACCTCATCGACACCATCAACCGGAACATCTCGCTCACCTCGCTGGGCAAGGTCGCCCGGCGGGGCGTGGTCGACGAGCACGGGGAACGGCAGGTCGCCGAGGGCTTCCGCAAGTCCATGAACATCAAGGCACCGACCGTCTTCGAGACGGTGGGCAAGCTGTCGGGCGGCAACCAGCAGAAGGTCGTGCTCAGCAAGTGGATCTTCGCGGGTCCGGAGGTGCTGATCCTGGACGAGCCCACGCGCGGCATCGACGTGGGCGCGAAGTACGAGATCTACACGGTCATCGACCAACTGGCCGCCCAGGGCAAGGCGGTCGTCTTCATCTCCTCCGAGCTGCCCGAGCTGCTCGGCATGTGCGACCGGATCTACACGATGGCCGCGGGACGGCTGACGGGCGAGTTCTCGCGGGCCGAGGCCTCGCAGGAAGCGCTGATGCGCCGGATGACGAAGGACAAAGAGGTAAACCGATGAGCACGGACCTGACCGCCAAGACCCCGGCCCCCGCGCCGTCCGGCGGAGGCGGACCGGCCTCCGGCGACGGCCTGCTGCAGCTGGTGCTCGGCGGCATGCGCCGCAACATGCGCCAGTACGGCATGCTGATGGCCCTCGGCCTGATCGTGGTGCTGTTCGCGGTGTGGTCGGACGGCGACCTGCTGCTGCCGCGCAACGTCTCCAACCTGGTGCTGCAGAACAGCTACATCCTGATCCTCGCGATCGGCATGATGCTCGTCATCATCGCGGGCCACATCGACCTCTCGGTCGGCTCGCTGACCGCGTTCATCGGCGCGATGGCCGCCGTGCTGATGGTCGAGCACCATCTCGCCTGGCCGCTCGCGGTGGTGCTGTGCCTGGCCATCGGCGCGGTCGCGGGCGCGGTGCAGGGGTTCTTCATCGCCTACCTCGGCATACCGTCGTTCATCGTGACCCTCGCGGGCATGCTCCTCTTCCGCGGTCTGACGGAGATCTTCCTGAAGGGCCAGACGCTGGGCCCCTTCCCGAAGGACCTGCAGAAGGTCGCCAACGGCTTCCTGCCCGAGGTCGGCCCCACCACCAACTACCACAACCTCACCCTGCTGCTGGGCCTTGCCCTGATCGCCTTCGTGGTGGTCCAGGAGGTCCGCGACCGCAAGCGGCAGCAGGAGTTCGCCCTGGACGTGCTGCCGGCCAGGCTGTTCCTCCTGAAGCTGGCCGCCCTCGTCTCGGCCGTCCTCGTCGTCACGCTGCTGCTCGCCAGCTACAAGGGCGCCCCGGTCGTCCTGCTCATCCTCGGCGCGCTGGTCGTCGGTTTCGGCTACGTGATGCGGAACGCGATCGTCGGGCGCCACATCTACGCCATCGGCGGCAACCTGCCCGCGGCCAAGCTGTCGGGCGTGAAGGACAGGAAGGTCACCTTCCTGGTCTTCCTCAACATGGGCATGCTCGCGGCCCTGGCGGGACTGGTCTTCGCCGCCCGTTTCAACGCGGCCTCGCCGAAGGCGGGCCTCAACTTCGAGCTGGAGGCCATCGCGGCCTCGTTCATCGGCGGCGCGTCGATGAGCGGCGGCGTCGGCACGGTCCTCGGCGCGATCATCGGTGGCCTGGTCCTGGGCGTGCTGAACAACGGTATGAACCTCGTCGGCATCGGCACCGACTGGCAGCAGGTCATCAAGGGCGCGGTGCTGCTGGCCGCCGTCGGCTTCGACGTCTGGAACAAGCGCAAGGTCGGCTCGTAACACCCCTTCCCGCGACAGGAGTTGTTTCATGACCTTCATATCCGGAACCAGCAGACGCACCGTCCTGGCGGCCACGGCCGCCACCGGGCTGGCCGTGGCGGCGGGCGCGCCCGCCGCGCACGCCGCGGCCGGCGGACGTACCCCGTCCAAGGAGCTCTTCGGCACGCTCGCCGACGGCACGAAGGTCCACAGGTGGACCCTCGCCAACGGCGGCACCCGGCTGAAGGTGCTGTCCTGGGGCGGTGTCGTCCAGTCCCTGGAGACCCGCGACCGCGGGGGCCGGACGGCGAACGTCGCTCTCGGCTTCGACAACCTCGCGGACTACGTGGCGAAGTCACCGTACTTCGGCGGGCTGATCGGCCGGTACGGCAACCGCATCGCCGACGCGCGCTTCACCCTCGACGGTGTCACGCACCACCTCCCCGTCAACGACGACCCGAACAGCCTCCACGGCGGCGACCAGGGCTTCGACAAGCGGGTCTGGGACGTGCGGCCGTTCGCCGCGCGCGGCGAGGTCGGACTCGTCCTGACCCGAAGGAGCCCGGACGGTGAGGCGGGGTACCCGGGGAACCTCGACGTCCGGGTCGTCTACACGCTCACGGCACGCGGCGAGTGGCGCATCGACTACACGGCGACCACGGACCGGGCCACCGTCGTGAACCTGACCAGCCACACCTACTTCAACCTGGCCGGCGAGGGCAGCGGCAGCGCCGACGGGCACCTGCTGGAGTTGGCCGCCGCCCGTTACACCCCGGTCGGCGCGACGCTCATCCCGACCGGTGAGCTCGCCCCCGTGGCCCGCACCCCGTTCGACTTCCGGCGGGCCCGGGCCCTCGGCCAGGCCGTCCGCACCCCGCACGAGCAGATCGGGTACGGGCAGGGCATCGACCACAACTACGTGCTGGACAAGGGGAGCACGGCCCGGCCGGAGTACGCGCTGACCGTCACGGACCCCGGCTCCGGCCGGGTGATGAAGATGTACACGACGGAGCCCGGCATGCAGGTCTACACCGGCAACTTCCTCGACGGCACGCTGACGGGCACCTCGGGCCGGGTCTACCGCCAGGGCGACGCGTTCTGCCTGGAGTCCCAGCACTTCCCCGACTCCCCCAACCAGCCGTCGTTCCCCTCGACGGTGCTGCGGCCCGGCCGGACGTACCGTTCGACGACGGTGCACTCCTTCTCGGCACGCTGAACAGCACGGCGGAGGGGGGGCTCCCCCCCCCCCCGCGGGCGCCCCCGCCCGCCACACCACCCACCCCAGAAAGGTAGGACAA